>CALGGQ010000046.1 GCA_937915775.1 uncultured Clostridia bacterium
TGCCGACCTGCACGACGGACTGGTGCCCGGTCGCAAGAATGCCGTTTGCCGTATCCTTCTGCAGCAGCGTACCCTGATTGGTGATGCTGCCTGTCAGTGAGGACGCCGTACCGTAATTGATATGATAGTTTTCACTGCCCGTATCGTCGCACGACCAGGTGAAATAATAGTAATTACCGCGCTTGAACACGGCAATGCTCTCGCGGAAATCGGTCAGATTACTGATGAGCCGCAGCGACGAGGTATTGACCGAGGTCATATCGCTGCCGAGCGTTGCCATCGCCGCCATTCCGTTGCCGAACAGAATATAAGAGGTATTGCCCTCGGTGTAAATCGCGGGGTCAATCACCTGCCCCGCAAAGCCGATCCCTGCATTTTCCATCATCTTGGGGTACAAAAGCGGCGCGCTGCTCGCCGTATATGGTCCTGCCGGACTGTCCGCCACGGCGACGCCGATGGCCATCCCCTCGCCGTACTGCGATGTCAGCGAATCAAGAATTCTGCCGCAGTAATAGAAATAGTATTTGCCGTTCTTCGCCTCAATCGCCGGCGCCCAGGCGTTGCCGTCTGACCACGCGGAGGAAGCTATCTGGACGCCCTTTTCATTCACGGACGGCGTTTTATCCTTGTTGTCGAGAATCACGCCCTCGTCCGTCCAATGCACCATATCGCGCGAGGAAAAGGCGTGGAACTGCGTGCCGCCCCAGCCAATCGTACCGTCCGTCGTCGGGAAAATCCAGAACTTGCCGTCCAGCACGTCAATATCCGGATCCGCATACATACCGGGCAGCACAGGGTTGTTGGCAACAGACGGCACCCTGAGAGTGTAGGTTTCCTCCTTCTCGCCGCTGCGGACAACGACCGTGCGTTCATACGATAAGTCAAGGTACGGATTGGTGCCGAAATCGTTGCCGTCCACGAGCACCGTGCAGTCCTCATTCAGAACAGAAAATTTGACGGGCACTGCCTTGATGCTCTGACGGCGCTGAATGATAGAAGAAACGGCGCCGCTGCTGCGGTCAAGCGTTGTTCTGACGGCGGTATGACCGTCCGTTCCCGAAACACCGTCAAGGTTTTCCACATCGCCGACGGTAACGCTGATGAGCAGCGGTGAATGCTGCAGCGCTTTCGCTCTGATATCCGCGTCGGCAAGCACGTTCGGATACACCTCAAAATTATCAAAATAGCCGCTGAAATAGCCGTCGCCGTCATAGAACGATTTGCCGAGATAGGAGAGCAGATTGCTGCCCAGCTCCGACACGCTGAGGCTGTTCGTGTTTTCGGCGGCTAAATTGCCGTTGATGTACAGCCGCTGCGCCGTGCCGCTGAACACGAGGGCGATGTGCATCCAGCTGTCGCTGAAATCCACGGTGCTTCTGACCTCGCGCTCGTTCCAGTAATTATCCACGGTAATCGCGTTTCTCACCTCGGTGCCGCGGATACGGAAAAAGTCGTATTTCTGCGTATCGGCACCGAACGCAAAGGTAAAATAATTGCCGGCATTCGAGAGCGCCTTGACGTCAAACAGCACCGTCATCACATCACGATTATCAAAGGTGCCCTGCGGAATTTCCGCATAAGTGCCGCCTGTGCCGTCAAGATACAGCACCTTGCTTTCCCGCTCGCTGTCATATACCGTTGCGGCGTTTCCGTAAAACGCCGGCATCGCCGTATTATCCTCAAAGGTATACCGCAGCACGGGCGTATATTTCGGAAGGTTTTTCGCCGCGATATCGCTGATTTTACTGTCGCTTAACACCGTATCATACACCTCAAAATTATCAAAGCAGCCGTGAAAATAGCCGTCGCCGTCATAGAGCGATTTGCCGAAATAAGCGTACAGATTGCTGCCTAAATCCGACACCGTAATGCCCGTATTGCTGTTTTCGGAAACAAGCGAGCCGTCCACATAGAGCTTCATTTCCGTTCCGTTAAACGTAAGCGCAATATGCAGCCACATCAGCTGATTGCTCCGCAGATACCGCACCTCCTGCTCGTTCTGCCAGGAGCTGACGGTAAGGGCATTGCGGATTTCATCATCACGGATACGGAAGAAATTATACTTCGTGCTGTCGGCACCGAAGGCAAAGGTAAAGTAATTGCCGCCGTTGGTATCGGGCTTGATATCAAAGGAAACGGTCATCACATCTCTGCCGTCAAAAAAGCCCTGAGGGATTGCGGCATAGGTGCCGCTGCTGCCGTCAAGGGAAAGCACGTTGCCGCCCTTGTCCGCATCATACGTCAGCGCTGCATTGCCGAACAGCGACGGCGCGTTGGCGCTGTCCTCAAAGGTATAGGAAAGCACCGGCGTTACCTCTGTTTCGTCAGCGTAAGCCCGAACGGCAAACATACTGCAAAGCAGCAGCACTGCCAGCAGCGTACCGAGCATCCTTTTCCGTTTCATACCATCACCTGCTAAATATTATTTGCGCGGTTTGTTCCAATCTATTATACAATAGGAAGATGAATATAGCAAATAAAAAATTGACACATTTCGCCGTATCTGTTATAATGCTTTCATCGCGTATACCTGTTCCCATTCCGAACACAGCGTCAAGACACGATGAATATGAATAGATGCTGTTACATCGACCTGTCACCTGTGTGGCAGGTCTGCTTTTTTGGAGGGAAGTATGATACAGGAAACCAAAATCATCGTCATCGGGTGCAGCGGCGGCGGCAAGAGCACGTTCAGCAAACAGCTTGCCGCGATTCTGAACCTGCCGCTCTATAACCTCGACAACATTTACTGGCTGCCCGACACCAGCCATCTGCCGCGTCACGCTTTCAAAAAGCGGCAAAGGCAAATTATGAAAGAAAACGGCTGGATTATCGACGGCAATTACAGCCACACCGTCGGCTACAGAATCAAACGGTGCCGGCTCGCCTATTTCTTTGATATGCCAACCGAGGTGTGCCTGAACGGCGTGCTGACGCGAAACAGAAAGCGCGACGATATCGCCTGCGAGCTGGAGCCGAACGAGGAATTGCTCGACGCTATCAGGGCATTCCCTTTTACCGTCAAGCCAAAAATATTACATCTGTTTGAAAAGTATCCGAAAGTGAAGGTCATCACCTTTCACTCACACGAGGAGGTCAACGCCTATCTGGAAGCCTTAAGGAGGGAATATGGACTTAACATTTAAAACCGACGAGGGTGTTTTCAACTACCGCGTCTGCGGCATTATGCTGCACGAAAACAAGCTGCTCGCAATGAAAAACGATTATTCGCCGTATTACTACCTCCCCGGCGGACGGGTCAATCTGCACGAAAGCGCGGAGGACGCTGTGCGGCGCGAGCTACGCGAGGAGCTCGGCATTGAGGCAAACATTATCAGACCGCTGTGGCTGGTGCAGGGCTTCTTTATGGAGGATACCTCGCCGGAACGGTATCACGAGCTGTGCCTGTATTTTCTCATTGACGTGTCCTCCACCGCGCTCATCCGGCAGGAACGCTTTTACGGTCTTGAAACGAAAAGCCACGAGGTGTTCGAATGGCTGCCGACAGATACGCTGCAGGAGCAGTATCTCTATCCCCTTTTTATCAAGGAGCGGATTCACTGCCTGCCGCAGCATCTTGAGCTGCTGACAGCAGCGGAAATATAATGAAAAAAGCAGGCGTTGCCTGCTTTTTATTCTTTGCGATATGGTGAATGCCCGTCACAGTCGGCGGGCATTGCATTGTTTTCAGATGAGAATACCGTTTTGCATACGCATAAAGGTGAGGAATTTTTTCTTGATGATGTCAACGCCGCCGATTTGATTGCTCTCAATATTCAGCGGCAGAATCGGGTCATGCACGGACAATCTGAGCAGCAGCCAGCCGTCGCCGTTTTCCTTATCAAAATTGATGCGGATGCCCTCGTAGTTGTTCGGCACAATCTCCCATCCCTCCTGCGTTTTGGCATAATCGCCGAGAGCGGCAATGATGCGCTCGCCCGTTGCTTTAAAGTCAGAGTCGGTGATTTTGAAGCGGATTTCCGTCGCCTCTGCCGGCTCCTTGAGCGCGGTGAGCAGGCTGTCCAGCGTTTTGCCCTGCTGCGCGAGCTGCGCCGCCTTCAAGTAGTAGTCCAGCCCGCCCGGTTTCAGGGCGATGACGTCATGGTAGGCCTGGATGGCCTTCCGCGC
>CALGGQ010000047.1 GCA_937915775.1 uncultured Clostridia bacterium
GCCTGATACTGCTTTCTCGCTTCCCAGGTTTTGAGGAATTCCGGTTCCCGCTGCGGCAGCGACGCGCGCATCGGGAAATCGGTTTTCGGTAAATTTAAGGTTTGATTATAATCCATTTGGTTGCAATCTCCTTGCGTGTAGTATGTAAATTATCTCTTTTTCTTGAAGAAGCCCTTGAAGCGCGGCTCATCGTCGTCATATTCCTCGTAATCATCGGGCGGAACAAGAGAAATAGTCTGCGTTTTATCTAAATGCGGGTCCTTATGGCTGATGTTGAAATAGTTTTCAAACGGCTGCTTTTCCTCCTCGTCAAAGAGGGATTTTTCCTCCTCCTCGATTTCGGGAACGGCAGCGGGCTCAACCGGGGTGAACTCATTGCTGGAAAACGCGGCAACGGCAGCCATAGCAGCCTCTCTGTCCTCCTCAGAGGGTTCAGCAGGCGCTGCCTGAGACTCGGACATCACATCCTCAAATTCTTCAACCGCTTTCTCAGCCGGCTCCTCGGCAGGTTCTGCAACAGGCTCAGTAAACAATGCTTCCAGCTCCTCATCGCTTGCCGCATCGTATTCTTTTACTTCTGCTGCCGGCGCTTCCTCGGCTTCTGCCTCCGGCGCTTCAATCGCAATCTCCTGCGGAATGGCTTCTTCGATTTCACCGATTTCCGCTACAAGAGAGCTGACCTCCTTGTCAAGCTCCTGCACGCCGCTTTCCGCGTCGGCGGTTTCCTCGGATTCCAGCTTGGCAGCGTTGAGCACATCGAGCTGCGCAGTATACAGCGACTTGAGGTTTTCGATAAAGGAGGCAGCGTCCTTTCTGAGCGCCGAATTGAGCAGCTCATAGGCCTCCTTCTCTTCCTTGGACTTCGTAATTAAATCGTCGGAAATCGCCTTTGCCTGGTCCAGAATATCCTGCGCCACAATCTTAGAGGAGCTGATGGCTTCGTTTGCCTTGCTCTCTGCATCGCTGACAAGGGCATTCGCCTTCGTCTGTGCCTCAGCAACCAGCGCGTCTGCTTCGTCCGTCTTTTCCTTCAGCAGAGAAGCGGCATACTCTCTTGCCTCGCCGACAATCTTGTCCGCCTGCTCGTTGGCTTCGCTGACGGTGGTATCCGCTTTCGCACGGCTGTCGGAAAGCAGCTGCTCGGACTGGTCGGAGGCGTCCTTGGTAATTCTGTCCGCCATTTTCTGCGCGGTCAGAAGCGCCGTTTTAATGGAATCCTCTTCCGCACGGTACTCCTCAATCTTGCCTGCCAGCAGCTCGAGCTTGCGGTAAAGCTCTTTATTCTCATTCTCATAGCCGGTAATGGTTTCCGCTGCCTGAGAAAGCAGGGAATCCACCTCTTCCACACGGTAACCGTGCTCTGCCGGTGTGAGCTGATAATTTCTTAAATCGTTAGCGCTAATCATATTCTTTCCCTCCATCACACATATTTAGAAAAACATTCCGTTATTTTCGAGCTCGTCAATCAAATCGCCCATCACATCCACGTTGTACGGCGTGATGATGTAGGTTGAATTGGCAACGCGCTTAATCTGACCGTTATTGGCATACGCCACGCCGGACAGGAAATCCAGCAAACGTCTTGCGATATCGCGGTTGGTCGCCTCCAGATTGAGCACGACCGTTCTCTTTTCGTTCAGGTTATCGGCAATGTTTGCCGCCTCGTCATACTTTTCCGGCTTAACCAGCACAACCTGGAACTGCGTGGTGGCGTGAATGTTGACAACCTTATCGTTCTTCTGCCGTCTGAGCGGACGCTCTGCAGGGCGTTCCTCGCGGTCAAAGGAGGGCAGCGGGCGCTCCGTGCGCTCGTAGCTGCGCTCCGCTCTTTCTAAGCTGCGCTCCTGCCTGTCATATCGCGAGGCATTGTTAAAGGAGCCTGTATCCTCATAATAATCTTCAAAATCGTCATCGTCGTCGCTGATAATCTCTTTTACCTTGTCAAAAAATCCCATTTTCATCCCTCACGCTTTCTTAAAAATATTTTCTGGCTCCGAAAATCGCAGAGCCGACTCTTACTATATTGGAACCCTCGGCGACAGCGGCTTCGTAATCGCCGCTCATGCCCATAGAGAGGATTTGCATATCTATATTATCTATTCTTTTATCCCTAATGTCAATAAATCTTTTATGCATTAAGGAAAAATATTTTCTGACTTCCTGCTCATCGCAAATCGGCGGAATCGTCATCAGTCCCTTGATTCTGATATTCCCCAGTTCTGCGATTTCAGCGAGCAGCTCGTCGAGCGCTTCGATATATATGCCGCTCTTGGAGTCCTCCTTGCCGACGTTCACCTCCACCAAAATATCGGTGGTAACGCCCTTTTTTGCCGATTCCTTGCTGATTTCTTTCGCGAGCTTGACGGAATCGACCGATTCAATCATATCCACCTCGCCGACAATCTGTTTCACCTTATTGGTCTGCAAATGCCCGATGAGGTGCTTTTCCACATGTTCCAGATGCAGCGCCTCCTTTTTGCCGAGGAATTCCTGCACCCTGTTTTCGCCGATTAAATCGGCGCCTGCGTCCAGCACGGGGTTGATATAAGCGGCTTCCACGGTTTTGGTCACGCACATCAGACGGACATCGTTTTCGCTTCTGCCCGCCTTGACGGCTGCTTCGGCAACGCTGTTTTTGACGCGCTGATAGTTTTCCAGCGTAGCTTTGACTCTGGCTTCATCAAGTAAAGACCTTTCCATCCTCAAGCCCCTTTCCCTGTGTAATAATCTGGTCGTACAACCGGATGCCCTTCTGGTTTTCCTCATCGTATTTCAGCAGCACATAATCGTCCGCCGAATAGATAACCTCCGCCTCTCTGAAATGCACCTGGCTGGAGATGAGCGCATACACGCCCTTTTGATCGCCGGATACATGCAGCGCCGCTGCCGGCACCTTGATGCCCTCGTATGATTTGACGCGGATTTCGATATCCTCCGCTCGCAGGGAGGAAATCTTGGAATCAAGGTTGCTGCACTTCATCACCAATACGGTTCTTTCCTGACCGAGCGTGGTCTCCGCTCCGCTGACAATCTGCACGGTGATCACGGTGTCGTCGCTGTCCTTGAGCGCAATCTGCACCTTGCCGCCGTTGCGTAAATCCTTGATATCCTCGGTGTTGACCACACATTCGAGGTACCACGCATAGCTTGTTACCAGCTTGCCGAGGTAATTGTTATCCTTTTCCTTCGTGTTTCTGACAGTATCAATCGCGCTGAGCAGCTGCTCCTCGGTGAGCTCGGGCGCCGTTTCGTAATCCACCAGGTTTTCAAAGCCGTCCGTATAACTTGAGAATACGCCGGACACATCGGTGCTGATATAGCTGTCCGGGCTGGCTGAGGCAGCATACTGCTCCGACTGCGTGCGCAGCTCCTGAATGATGGAGAGCAAATCCACCGACTCGCCTATCAACATCTGCCGCCGTAAGATACCGTCATTCACCTTGTCGCCCGCTGCTTCAACGGAGGCGGATTTGCCGCCGTACACGGCGCGGATATAGCTGTCAATATCGGTATCAATTTCCGCATTGATGGATTCCACACTGGCGGACTGACCGAGCGTCTGCGCCTCCAGCCCCTCATAGTACGCAAGCTGGCTCTGCAGTTCATGATACTTCGAATAGCCGGAAGCCGCCTCCTGCGAAGAAAACACCATCGCCACATTGCCGCCGACATTCACCTTGTCGCCGTCTGCCAGACACGGCACGGTGATGCCGCTGCCCGCCTTATTCACGGTATGCTCATCGCGGATGACAAGCGCTGTGGCGTCCACCTTATCATAAACGGTGGATATCACTGCCGTTTCGGTTTTGAGGTCAATATGCGTCACCGAATAGGTTTCATACGCGATATACGAGAAAATAAGAACAATGGCAATGACCATCAGAATATTGTCTATTCTTATTTTTTTCACTGCTCAAAACCTCCTAAAAATTCTTTTGCCGCCTGTTCTGCCGCGTCGTACAGCGCTTCGCCGTCCTGCTCATCGGCATACAGCCAGATAACGCTTTCGTTACGGCGGAACCACGTCAGCTGGCGCTTGGCGTAACGCCGTGTTTCACGCTTCAGATTGTCAAGCGCCTCGTCTAAAGAAATATCGCCGCTGAAATACGGCTGTAGCTCCTTATGCCCGATTGCCTGACGGGCGGTCACGCCGCTCAAGTTCAGCATTGCTTTAGCTTCTTCAAGCAAGCCGTTTTGCACCATCGCGTCTACGCGGCGGTTAATGCGGTCATACAGCTTTTCCCTGTCGCGGTAGGTAATGCCGAGGTACAGCGCCTCAAACGGGCTTTTCTCACGGTGCGAGGCTTCGTTCTGCTGCGTTTTGCTCACACCGCCGTAATACAGTTCCAGCGCGCGTATCACACGCTTGCGGTTATTCGGATGAATCTCCTTTGCCGCTGCTTCGTCAACGGCGCACAACTCGGCATACAGGGCTTCGTTCGTCTCCTGCGCCAGCCGTTCGCGCAGCGCTGTGTCAGCGCCAACCTCCGAAAAGGTGAGGTTGTTCACCAGGCTGTCAATAAACAGCCCCGTGCCGCCGACAACAATCGGCACCCTGCCGCGCGCCGCAATTTCCTGCGCCTTCTCTTTGGCAAGGGCAACAAAATCCGCAACGGAAAAGGTCTTACTGACGTCTAAAAATTCCAGCAGATGATGCGGGATTCCCAGCTGCTCCTGTTCGGTGGCAGCCGCTGTTGCCACGGGCATTCCCTTGTAGACCTGCATCGAATCGGCGGAGATAATTTCGCCGTTTAGCCGCTTTGCCAGCTCAACGCCGAGCGCGGTTTTGCCGGACGCCGTGGCGCCTACCACGCAGACGATTTTAATTTTTTCCATAGCTACGCCCTGCCGAACTGTTTTTCAATGTCGTATTTCGACATCTTTATCATCACCGGTCTGCCATGCGGACAGTAGCGCACATTCGGCATGGACAGTAAGCGCTTGACAAACAAATCGCGCTCATAGGGCGATGTGTAATCCCCTGCCTTGACAGCAGCCCGGCACGAGGTGGATTCAAAAATCCAGTTCATCTTTTCCGGCATAATATCCGTCTTACCCTCGAGCAGCTTGCCCGCCGTTTCCGTGATTAAATCCTCCACGCCCTCGCCGTTTAAGATGGACGGGCATTCGCGCACAATCACGGCGCTGTTGCCGAAATCCTCCACGAGGAAGCCGCACTTGGCATATAAATCAAGATTGTCCAGCACCGCCGTGTACTCCTCTTTGGAGAGGCGCACCGTCACCGGCGCCAGCAGCACCTGGGAGGCAATCTCCGTGCTGTTTTTCAGCTTTTCAAAATTCATCCGTTCGTGAGCGGCGTGCTTGTCAATAAAGTAAAGCGCGCCCTCCATCTCAATGATGATATAGGTTTTAAACGCTTCGCCGACCACACGGAAATCGGGAATCTCCGTCTCCTGCTGCGGCGTTGGCGACTGCGGTTTTTCCTCCGCATTCTGAATACCCAATTCGGAGAGATTGATTTTATACGCCTCTCCGTAGAACAAATCGTCCTTTTGCACCTCTATCGGTGCCTCCGGCGACGCCACCTGCCAGAAATTTTCCGGGTTCGGCTGCTTGAACTCTATCTGCTGCGGCGCTTCTTCCCGCCGGGTGAACAAATCCAGTCTGCCCGAGGCGGTTGTTACCGTCGGCTTCTTTTCCTCAAAATGCGCCTCCTTGGGCGTATCGCCCGCCTCAATAGCGGATTTTACGCCGTAATACACCAGCTCAAACACCGGCCGTTCGTTCGCAAACCGCACCTCAATCTTCGCAGGGTGAACGTTCACATCTACAAACGAAGTGTCGCATGCAATGTTCAGCACACAGCCGGGGAAATGACCGACCATGATGCTGTTGCGGTACGCCTGCTCGAGCGCCGCCATCGCCGTCTGGCATTTGACCAAACGCTTATTGATGAAGAAGAACTGCATCGCGCGGCTCTTGCGGGAGGCGGAGGGCTTTGTAACCACGCCCGTCACGCGCATATTGTTAACGCTGTAATCCACCTCAATAAGCGACTGCGCAAATTCTCTGCCGAACACGGAATAAACCGTGCTCTTTAAATCGCCGTTGCCGGCCGTCATCAGCACCTGCTTGCCGTCGCGGATAAAACGAAACGCAATATCGGGATGGCTGATCGCCATTCTGTCCACAATACCGGCAACGGAATTACCCTCCGTCACATCCTTTTTCAGAAACTTCATTCTGGCAGGCGTGTTGAAGAAAATATCGCGCACCGCAATCGTGGTACCGACGGGGCAGCCCGCTTCGGAAAAATCCAGCTCCTTTTCTTCCTTGGTTCCGTCGGCGCCGAAACCCGTCATGGACGAAAGGTTGAATTCCTTCTTTGCGTCTTCGTAAATGATTTTGTCAAGACCGATTACGGCCTCTTTCCACTGTTCGACAATGGAAATGACATCCTCGGCCGTAATGGTCACGGGATCGATTCCGAAAAAGTCCTTGTACTGGCCATAGGCCCAGGTCCACTCATAGGTGTAGTAATTCCGGTGGAGCTCCGCAAAGGAACGGTTGATTTCCTCGATGGAAGAGACACTTCCGTCTTCAATCCGGCCGATCAGTTCCTCGACTGCGGATTTCGGGGCAATCATGCCGCTGACATCCACCCAATACCCTTCACCGACCGGCGTATCAGGCAGCATGGCGGAGCGGATTTCCTCATCGGACGCGCCCTGGGGAAGGTTTTCAAGACGTTTGATAAGGGAATTGCCCAGAAACTTCGTGATCGCTATCCTGTACAGGCGCAAACCGTTTTTCAGCGAGGAATTCTTGATCTTCGTACTGTGGTAGGAGTAAACGTCTGAGAGCTCTCCGGAGGAATACTGAAGATTATGGAGCAGCTTTATTCCCTTTATCATCTTCTGGACCGTAAACGGACTCAGAAGGTTGTAGTTGATGTTGTCCAGCTTGTCCGGACCCTTCCGGCCATCCCTCTTGGGCCATTTCTGCGCATCCCGGATGGTGCCGACGCTCCTGAGGTTGACTCCCGGGGCAAGATAGGATGTGTTCTGCTGCTCGATGAGATAGGAAAACGGCAGGTTGGTGGTATCCGAATGCGTCACATGGCGACCCATGATGAGCGAGAAGGCGCCCACCCTTGAAGGCCAGAGGATATATGAATCCGAAGCGGTCTTGGCCCCCCTTTCCAGTACGCCCTGGTGGATGGGACCCAATTTGTAAAGGTGGTTGCTCTGGTTCGAGCCAGAGCCGGCATT
>CALGGQ010000048.1 GCA_937915775.1 uncultured Clostridia bacterium
TAGGTGATTTCCACCATCGTGCGCGGGTAATCGCTGCCCCACATCAGCTTGTCCCAACCGCAGAGCTCGGCAGCCTCCTGAATCGCGCGGACGGCTGACGGATAGGGATAAAATTCGTCGTTAAACAGCCAGGTGATGCCGCCGCTTTCAATGCGGACGTTCGGGTAGCGGGCGAGCTTAATCTGCTCTGTCCAGCCATTTCTCGTCACCATCCCGAAATGACCGATGGCAATGCGTAAATCGGGCAGCTGCCTAATGATTTCGCGTAGAGCGCCCGTCTGCCTGTCGCCGTCTGCAAGGTCAATGGAGATGAATTTGCCGTGCTGCGCCGCCGCTTCAAACACGGCAAAATGCTGCAGCAAATCCTGCTCCTGAAATTTGCACGAGCACAGCTTGATGCCGTCAAAGCCCTTAATGGCAAACGGCTTGCCCTCCTCGTAGAGCGAGCAGATTTTGAGCCGCGGGGCAAACTTCTCTTTGGCATAGTGCAGATAGGCATCCTGATTGCCGTCCATCACTTCCTGCGTGATGACCGCGCCGCTGACGCAGGCGTAATCCATATTAGAGAGCAGCATTTCCGCTGAATTTTCGCCGCTGAGCATATAAGGCGGCATCATCTGACGCAGCTCTCCGCCGAAATCGGCAATGCCGTTTTTCAGCGAGGTTACCGGCGCGCCGCCCCGGTAGCCGGTCTGCGTTTTCCACAAATGCACATGACAGTCAATGATCATAGGTATCCCTCTTATTCGGCGTCGCCGAAGTGTATTAACAGCTTGGCAAGAGAGCCGTCGTTGTTTGCCAGCGCGTCAAACGCTGCCTTGGCGTCGTCAATTTCATAAACGCCGCTGACCATTTTCAGTACGTCCGCCTTGCCGTCGGCAACGAGGTTAATCAGCTCCTCAAAATCCTTGGTAAAGGCGTTGCGGCTGCCGAATACATTAAGCTCCTTTTTCAGCAGAACGGAATGGACAAAGGTCGTCTCCTTTTTGCCGTTGCCGATGAGGATAAGGTTTGCGCCGTGCGCCGCCTGCTCAATGCAGGTGAGGAAGGTTACGGGCGCACCGCACGCTTCTACGCAGACGTCAAATCCGCCGCCGTTAGTAAATGCGTGGCACAGGGCAGGGAGGTCGTCGGTTTTGTTGTTGATAATCAGGTCTGCGCCGTATTCCTT
>CALGGQ010000049.1 GCA_937915775.1 uncultured Clostridia bacterium
CTGCCGTGGACCTATTGCTTCCACGGTACGGGCGATATCGGCGGTTCACCGACGGAAGAAAGTGTTCAGGCGGTTGAGGAAAGCATTCAGAAAAATGATAAGGAATACACCAAGGTGCTATCCGTTTCCTCTGACCGGCTGTTTAACGACCTGGAGACATTGGCAAAAACCGAAACACTCTCGCTACCCGAATGGAATAACGAGCTTTTGATGCGTTCTCACGGTGCCGGCTCCTATTCTTCCAGAGCGATGAGCAAGCGCCTGAACGCCAAAAACGAGGTGCTTGCCGATTACTGTGAAAGAGCCTGTGTGGCTGCCGATGCGCTTACCTCGCATCAGTATCCGAAAGCCGTGCTGGACGAGGCATGGAAGCGCGTCATCCGTCATCAGTTCCATGACGATTTAACGGGCACCTCCACCATGCTGGCGTATAATGACAGCTGGAATGATTACTACGTCTCGCTCAATCAGTTTAAAAATGAATACGAGAGCGCTATCGGCGCCATCGCCAATGAGCTTGACACCGCCTGGTGCCGGGAATGTGCCGTCATCGTCAACAATCCTGTGGCGACAAAGCGCAAGGAAGCTGTGGAAGCACACGTTAAGCTGGCGCACAACGCGCAGTACATCAAGGTGGTAGACAAGGGCGGCAGAGAGGTTCCGAGCCAGGTTATCAGAAAACAGGGCAAGGAATTCGACATCGTCTTTCTGGCAACAGTGGAGAGCGTCGGCTGTAAGGTTTACGATGTGCAGACGGCAGACAAGCCGTATGCAAAAACCACTGATCTATCCGTTTCCGAGCATGTATTGGAGAATGCGAAATACCGCGTTGTTTTCAATAAAAACGGCGATATCGCGTCCATTATTGATAAGCAGCTGAAGCGTCAGCTGCTAACTGCGCCGATTAAGCTTGCCTTATTACATAATATCGGTATGCTGAATTATCCGAGCTGGGAGATGCGCAAGGAGGATTTGGACGCAGAGCCATATGCGTACGCCAACACACCGTCCTTTGCAATTATCGAAAACGGTCCCGCAAGGGTTGCTATTAAGGTAACACGGCATGCCGGCAGTTCTAAGATAGAGCAGGTCGTTTCGCTGGAAGCAAACGGCGACTTTATCCGAGTGGATAACTTCATTGATTGGCAGGAGCGCAGAACGCTGCTCAAAGCGCAATTCCCGCTCAGCTGCAGGGATGAATACGCCTCCTATGACCTCGGCCTCGGTGTTATCAAAAGAGGCTGCAACAAAGAGAATATCTACGAGGTGCCGGCACAGAAATGGGCTGACATCAGTGATAAATATAAGGATTTCGGCGTCAGCATTTTCTCTGACTGCAAGTACGGCTGGGACAGACCGAGCGACAATCTACTGCGTCTGACCTGTATCAACACGCCGACAGGCGCTTTCATCAAGGAGGCACGGCAGGATTTACAGGATATCGGCAGAAATCTGTTTGCGTTCGGTATCTATTCCCACAAGGGCAGCGTTGCCTCCGGCACACAGCTCCAAAGCGAAGAGTTCAATAAAAAGCTGACGGCTTTCCAAACCTCAGCACGCCGCGAAGGCAGACTCGGCGACAGCTTTTCCCTGCTGAAAATCAGCAGCAAAAACGCACTTGTCAGAGCGATTAAGCGCGCCGAGGATGACAGCGATATCATCGCCAGAATTAATGAAGCTGTCGGCAAGGAGCAGAAAAATGTAACACTTGCCCTATTCGGCGATATCGTTGAAGCAAGCGAGATTTACGCGTCAGAAGAATTCATCAAACCGGCTAAAATCAAGGACGGCTGCCTTGTTTTCAGCCTGAAGCCGTATGAAATCAAATCCTTCAAGCTGAAAGTGAACATCGAAAAGAACAAGGCAAAAGAGAGCTTTAAAAAGCTGGAGCTCTGCTACAATGCCAGCGGTATTACAACAGACGATAACAAGGTAAATGTCATTCTGCAGGGTAGCGGCTGCTCCCTGCCCGACGAGCTGCTGCAAGACAGCATTACGGTAAAGGGTATCACCTTCCGCCTGCCGCGCTCAGCAATGGAGAAAAATATTCTGATTGCACGCGGTCAGGAAATTGAGCTGCCAAAGGGCATGACAAAGCTCTATATTCTTGCTGCCAGCATGCTGGGCGATCGCGAAATCACCCTCAGAGCCGATAACAAGGAAAAGCAGCTGACCGTCCACGCGCTGCGAGAAAAGCCGTTTCTATGGGATATGGCAGGTCTGAGCCAGGAAGCAAAAATCAAAAACGCTGACATCGGACTGGAACTGTCGCACACACACCACCCGGAGGGCAATATTGCAAACGGGCAGGCATATTTCTATCTCTATGAAATCGACATCCGCAACTGCAAAAAGCTGGTATTACCCGAGGAAAACCGCGTGGCAATTCTGGCAATGACTGCCGTAAAGAAGTTTTCAAACACAAAGCTGGCAACTGCCCTGCTGGATACCGCTGAGGAAAACTATCAGTTCGGCGAAATCCCACCGATTGACAAGTTGATTGACAAAGCGGAATTCGTCACCATCCGTGCCGGAAAGATTCAGGACCAGATGAAGGAAGGTAAAGGCAAAGGCTGGAAGCGTGATAACCTGATAACCAATATCGTACGTTCCTATACAAAGAGTTACTGGTAATCATTCAGCCTTTGAATAAACTTGCAAAAATCCCTGCACTAAATATAGTGCAGGGATACTTTTTTTACTGTCAAGCAAAGTAGCTTTACATACAAATATGAAAATTTTTGCGGTGGAAAACTCGGTGTAAAATGGGGAAAATTTGATTCCACAATGTGCAAAACCCGGTGGAAAATGTGAAAAATGTAAAGGATTTTGCCTTTCTGTCCGAAAAATCACACTTTACAAAGCAGATTTCCCTTGTATTTGTTAAGAAAATATCAAAATGAATAAAGGGCAGTGTCATCACTGCCCTTTTCAACTATATGTAATAATTATCTTCTGAAGAAGGACATGAATTAACACATTCTAAAGTATCGGGAA
>CALGGQ010000050.1 GCA_937915775.1 uncultured Clostridia bacterium
ACATCCCGCTCCAGCATATCTCCGACAAGGTACTCTCCAAGATGCGCCGTCAGGTCGACGGGGCGTGGACGAGAGAACTGGTCCGCAAACTCCGGGACAGGATCCCCGGGATGGCGTTGAGAACCACCATGATCGTCGGTCATCCTGGAGAGGGGAAGAGAGACTTCGCCGAGTTGCTCGATTTTGTGCGTGAGGCCCGTTTCGAGAGGCTTGGCGCCTTCATGTATTCCGAGGAGGAAGGCACTTACGGAGCCGCCAATTACCGCGACCGCGTCTCCAAGAAGGAAAAACGGGAGAGACTCTCTGAGCTTATGGATATCCAAAGGGATATCTCATTGACTTTCAATCAGTCACGTGTTGCGACCGTGGAAAAGGTGCTGGTCGATGATTACTCCGACGGGGTGCTTGTGTGCAGGAGTTCCCTTGAGAGTCCGGATGTTGATGGGGAGATTGTGGTCCGTTATGAGCCGCGATTTTTCGACGGAAAGACCCCGGAAGAGATTCTCGGCAAGTTTATTGATGTGAAGATTACCGGCGCCGATGAGTATGACCTCATCGCTGAGCCGGTAAAAAGATAAGCGTGGCTGATTCTGCCGTTTTGAATCTCGTTTTTCAGCGTGGAGGTAACGTGGTCCTGACCGTAAACATCGCTGAAAACGCGCGGTCTGTATTTTCTGTATAAAACCTGATACATAGAGCTACCTCCTTTCAATAAAAAATGCCATTACGTCCTTTATGTAACGTACAGACTTGTCTGAGGCACACAGAATAATCCACTTATTGCTGCTCGGTTCCCCGCCTGACAAGGTTCGTAGCATCCCGTCGCACAGGGCCCATACGCTACATAAAAGGCGCAAAAGCACTCTTTTCGCAAGTATTATACTACACCGATTGCTTAAAATCAATACTTTTTTACCGATTTTGTTGAAAGCAAGAGGATAAACTGGTATAATCTTACTATCACATATAAGGAGAAAATTGGCGATGTTTCAGGTTTTGCTGTGGGATGTGGATAACACGCTGCTGGATTTCAGTGCCGCGCAGCGCCATTCGCTGAAGGCGCAGTTTCAGAAGTTCGGGCTCGGTGAATGTACAGACGAGATGGTGGCGCGCTATAACGAGATTAATAACCACTTCTGGCGGCTGCTGGAGCGCGGTGAAATCACCAAGCAGCAGACGTTAATTGGGCGGTTTGAAGCATTCTTTCAAAACGAAGGAATCACGGCTGACGCCGCCGCGTTTTGCGAAGCGTACGAAAAAGGCACGACGGATTCCGTCTGGTTTATCGAAAACAGTTGTGACCTGCTCGCCTCCTTAAAGGGAAAGGTGAAGCAGTATGCCGTCACCAACGGCGTGCTGGAGCTGCAGCGTATCAAACTGGCAAAATCCGGTTTTGATAAGATTTTTGACGGCGTGTTTATCTCCGACGAGGTCGGGTATGAAAAGCCGAGCATGGCGTACTTTGACTATGTTCTTGACCGCATTGAGCCGTGCAGGAAAGAGGAGATGCTCATCATCGGCGACTCGCTGACCAGCGATATGACGCTCGGCAATAACGCCGGTATTCCGACGTGCTGGTACAATCCGCACGGTATGCCGAACAACAGAGGCGTGAAGGTTGACTATGAAATCCGCTCTCTTAACGAAGTCTTAAATATAATTAATATTTCTTGAAAATTACTCTTGCAATTTGAAATGCAATGTGGTAATATATTACAGCGCTAATGGGGTTATTGCGCTTTGCAGTCATCTCAGCGGTGCAAAAACTCACATATGCCTTTGGACCTTAGGTGAATGAAACGGGTCTTTGCCATTGGGCGTATGGAGGAATAACCTTAAAGGAGGATTTAATAATGGCAAACGTAGTTTCTATGAAACAGCTTTTAGAAGCAGGTGTTCATTTCGGACATCAGACCAGAAGATGGAACCCCAAAATGGCGGAGTACATCTTCACCGAGCGTAACGGCATTTACATCATCGACCTTCAGAAGACAGTCAAGAAGCTCGACGAAGCATATATGTTCGTGCGCGACCTTGCTGCAGAAGGCGGCAGCATCATTTTCGTAGGCACCAAGAAGCAGGCGCAGGATTCCGTTAAGGAAGAGGCTATCCGCTGCGGTATGCCGTACGTTAACGCAAGATGGCTCGGCGGTATGCTGACCAACTTCAAGACTATCAGAGGCAGAGTTGCCCGTCTTGCTCAGCTCAAGAAGATGCAGGAGGATGGCACCTTTAATCTTCTTCCCAAGAAGGAAGTTGCTGGTCTGGAGCTTGAAATCGAAAAGCTTGAAAAGTACCTCGGCGGTATCACAGAGATGAGAAAGGTTCCCGAGGCAATGTTCATCGTTGACCCCCGCAAGGAGAGAATCGCTGTTCAGGAAGCGCTCAAGCTCGGTTTACCGATCGTTGCTATCGTTGATACGAACTGCGACCCCGATGAAATTGATTACGTTATTCCGGGTAACGACGACGCTATCCGTGCCGTAAAGCTCATTGCCGGTGCGATGGCTAACGCTGTTATCGAAGGCAGAGACGGTGCAGACGCTGTTGAGGCTGCTGAGGAAAACGCAGAGAAAACAACTGAGGAAGCAGCAGACGCTGAATAATGAAACTTGAACGGGTTTGCCCCGCATAAAATACAGGAGGATTTTACCTATGGCTTTTACAGCACAGGACGTTAAGGCGCTTCGTGAAAAGACGGGCGTTGGTATGATGGAATGCAAGAAGGCTCTTGTTGAGGCTGACGGCGATATGGAAAAGGCTATCGACTATCTTCGTGAAAGAGGTCTTGCCGCTGCACAGAAGAAGGCATCCAGAATTGCTGCGGAAGGCGTTGTTCTTCCTTACTACGATGCAGCAACCAAGAAGGGTGTTATCGTTGAAGTAAACTCCGAGACGGACTTCGTTGCCAAGAATGAAAAGTTTATGGGCTTTGTTGAGGGCGTTGCCAAGACAATTCTTGCCACCAATCCCGCAGACGTTGAAGCGCTCAAGGAAGAGAAGTTCGACGGCACTGACAGAACCGTTACCGAAACCCTCAATGACCTCGTTCTTGCTATCGGCGAAAATATGAAAGTGCGCCGTTTCGAGAGAATGGAAGGCATTGTTTCCACGTATATCCACGCGGGCGGCACCGTCGGCGTAATGGTCGGCTTTGATGTAGCTGACGAAGCAAAGGCTGCTGATGCGGAGTTCGTTGCTATGGGCAAGAACATTGCCATGCAGATTGCTGCGATGAATCCGGAATATCTCAGCAAGGCTGACATTTCCGAGGATGAGATGACAAAGATGCACGCCATCACAGTGGAAAGCGCGCTCAATAAGCCGGATTCACTGCCGATGCCGATTCTGACCAGCCTCATTAATGAAGCGATTGACGGCAAAAAGTGGAGCGATGAGGACAGCACGATTTACCAGGGCCTTGACGGCAAGCAGAGAAAGAACTTCCCGAACTTCATCTCCAAGGAAGCAATGGAAATTCTGGCTGGTATCGCCGTTTCTCATAAAGCGGAAATCGCTGATAACAAGATTTTTACCGGTCTTGTTCAGGGCAGACTGTCCAAGCAGATTAAGGAAATCTGCTTAACCGAGCAGGATTTCGTCCGTTCGGACATTCTTCAGGGCTCCGTTCAGGATTATGTGAACAGCGTTGCCAAGGCGCTCGGCACCGAAATCAAGATTAACGGCTTCATCAGAATGATGAAGGGCGAAGGTCTTGAAAAGCGCGAGGAGAACTTTGCAGAGGAAATCGCAAAGCAGCTCGGTCAGTAATCCAACGCATAATATAATACAAACAAGGGACTGCAACCGCAGTCCCTTATTTTGTTTTATTAGGGTGACGCAGGGTGACAGTTAATTCTATAATATTTCATAAAAATAAAAAACAGAATTACACTATAAAAGTGCGTCACCCTGCGTCACCCTTTGAAAATAACCCCCCCGACAAAAGTGTCGGGGGTATTGTAGTGAATACCTTTATTCCATTGGTTTTCTTTCAGCGCCGTAGTTGACAGGGGACTTTTTGTTGAATAAGCCGTCGTTGTACTCCGGACGCCAGCTTTCGCCGAGTTCGCAGTTCTGTTTGAAGGTTTCTTCATCCAGCGCCACGTTCACTTCCGTAATACCTCTCAGCTCCTTGTCCTCCTTATATACGGAATCCCACAGGCAGTGGTGACCGATTTTCGTGACGGAGGAGGGGATGTACATATAATCCATCGCTCTGAGGTAGTACAGCGCGTCTGAGCCGATTTCCTCCAGCCCATCGGGCAGGGAGTTGTAAACCGTGTCAAGCTGCGGCAGCGTGTCGTAGAACAGACCGGTTACCGGCGTGCTTGACTTGTAGGAATAGATATGGCGGAGATGCTCGTTTTTGAAGATGCCCTGATTGCCGATGACCTTCAGCCCTTCGGGTAAGTAAATCTCCGTGTTGTTGGAATAAGCAAGCGCCAGTTGACCGATTTCGGTAACGCTGGAGGGAACGATGAAGGTTCTTGTTTTGAGGTTGTATTCCTCGTAATAATCACCCTGGAATTCCTCCGGAATGGTCCAGATGAGCTCCCAAAGCTCGTTGCCGTCCTTATCCTTGATATCGGAATGATAGGCGCTGTAATAAGCGTTATCCTTTGAATCACAGGGCTTGCCGTTGTTGCCGACCATGCCGTAAAAGAGGGGATGTTCGGTGGGGATGGCGGAGAGGCCCATCATCGTGCTGACGACAGGGATCTCATTATTTTCCACAAATTCCAGGATCTCTTTCGAAGCGCCGCTCAGGTGGACGCCGCCGGCCAGACGGATGACGCCGGCCAGGCAGATGCTTCCGCTCAGGCGGACGCCGC
>CALGGQ010000051.1 GCA_937915775.1 uncultured Clostridia bacterium
AAGCAGAGCTTCTTCGGCGACCTGCACTGCCTCGGCAAGGACGCTTACCGCTTCTTTACCGAGAGCAAATCCGTCACCACTCACTGGTTTGACGAGGAGGAGAAAAAGGCAAAAGAGGTTGACACCTGGGACGGTCTGTTATAATCCACTGATAATCAAGAAGGCTTTCACGGTTGTGAAAGCCTTCTTTGTTTATTTATTCCGCGTTTTCGATACCGAGAATGCTCTCTGCCCTGCCCTCGTCAAGGCTTTCGATATTCCTCAGCTTTTTCTGAATAAGGTCGTTGCGCTTATCCACATCCTCCAGCGCGCTGCCGGCGGATTCAATGCGCTTCTTTGCCAGCGCCAGCTGCTCGCCGAATTTTTCATACTGCGCCTTAGCGGCACCAAGCACCTCAAACACCTCACTGGCGCGCTTGTTAATCGCAATCGAGCGGAAGCCCATTGCCAGCGAATTCAGCAGCGCCGTAATCGTGCTTGGGCCGGACACCATCACGCCCTGCGCCTGCAGCGTTTCCGCCAGCCCCGTTTTGCTGCTCATCACCTCGGCATACAAGCCCTCGGTGGCAAGGTACATAATGGCAAACGGCGTCGTTTCCGGCACGGAGATGTACTCCTTAATATGCTTCGCCTCGTTTTTGATACGCGTTTCAAGCGCCTTTTTGGAGGCTTCGAGCGCTTCCAAATCGCCCTTTTCCGCCGCTTCGGACAGACGGGCATAATCCTCCATCGGGAACTTAGAGTCAATCGGCAGCCAGGTAATGCTGCTGTCCTCCGCGTTCGGAATCCGCACGGCAAATTCCACCTGCCCGCTGTACTTCGGGTTCGTTTTCACATTCGTTTCGTACATACCGGGAATCGTCTGGTCAAGGATGTTGCCGAGCTGCACCTCCGCCCAGGTGCCTCTCGCCTTGACATTTGTCAGCACGCGGTTGAGCCCCTTGACGTTTTCCGTCACGCCGGAGGAAAGCTCCTTCATTTCACCGAGCGACTGATAGACGTTTTTCAGCTGCTCCGACACGGTGTGGAAGGACGCATTAATCCGCTTATCCAGCGTTTCCGTCAGCTTTTCGTCAACGGTTTTGCGCATTTCCTCGAGCTTTTTCTCGTTGCTCTCCTGCAGCGAAGCAATCGCCTTATCCACCGTTTCCGCCTGCTTGTCGGCATTGGCGCTCAGCGTTTCCATCAGCTTAATCTGCTGCTCATAGTTTTTATCCGTCAGCTGCTGCATTCTGCCGGACAGCTGCGTGAGCTGCGTATCGGTCTGCGCCGCCGTCAGCTCGAGCTGCTGCGCTAACAGCTGAGTCGACGTATCCTTTTTCGGCCTAAAAATGATAATTAATACAATGGCAACCGCCAGCAGAACGGCGATGGCAATCAATAAATACGGTTCCATAAGTCCCCTCCGTCAAATTATCTGCTCCTATTATACCATTGCGAATGAAAGAACACAACGAATATTTTTCTCCGTACCGATTTTGGGACATAAAAAGGACTGCCTGTTACGTTAATTGTAAAAGTAAATGCAACTTTAAGGGGTAAGATTAAGAGAAAAAGTT
>CALGGQ010000052.1 GCA_937915775.1 uncultured Clostridia bacterium
GGTTCCCTGGTTGGAGCCGGAGAACTTAATCATCTCGTACTTATCAATCTCACCGGATTTGGTTTTGATTTCAATCGTGTCGGCATCCAGCGCTACGACGGTACCGCCGCGCTTGGCAGCCACGACAACGCCGGAGTCATACGCAGCCTTATATTCCATACCCGTACCGACGACCGGCGCTTCCGTTTTCAGAAGCGGCACTGCCTGACGCTGCATGTTTGCGCCCATCAGCGCACGGTTGGCGTCGTCGTTCTCCAGGAACGGAATCATCGCGGTGGCGACAGACACAACCATCTTCGGAGAAACGTCCATATAGTCAACGCTCTCCGGCGGCATAGTCAAAAATTCGTCACGGTAGCGGCAGGTAACTCTGGTATTCGCAAAGCGGCCTTGCTCGTCAAGCGGCTCATTCGCCTGGGCAACGACGAACTCATCCTCCATATCGGCTGTCATATAGACAACCTCGTCGGTTACCACGCCGGTTTCCTTATCAATTTTACGGTACGGCGCCTCAATGAAGCCGTATTCGTTCAGACGGCTGTAGCAGGCGAGGTACGAAATCAGACCGATGTTCGGACCTTCCGGCGTCTCGATGGGGCACATACGTCCGTAGTGGGTATAGTGAACGTCACGCACCTCGAAGCCGGCACGGTCACGGGAAAGACCGCCGGGGCCGAGAGCGGAAAGACGTCTTTTATGCGTCAGCTCAGCAAGCGGGTTATTCTGGTCCATAAACTGTGACAGCGGCGAGGAGCCGAAGAACTCGCGGATAGCAGCCACGACAGGTCTGATATTAATCAGCGCCTGCGGGGTGATGCTCTCGTCATCGTCCTGCGCCTGCAGCGTCATTCGCTCACGGATCACACGCTCCATTCTGGTGAAGCCGATTCTGAACTGGTTTTGCAGCAGCTCGCCGACGGCACGAATACGACGGTTACCGAGATGGTCGATATCGTCCGTTTTGCCGACACCTGCTGCCAGGTTATTGAGATACGAAACAGTGGCGAAAATATCGTCAATGATAATGTGATTCGGAATAAGGTCATCGTGCTTATTGCGGATTTCCTCTTCCAGTGCTGCCTGGTCATCGCCGCACTTGTCAAGAATTTCGGCAAGCACTCGGTAGGAGACCTTTTCGTTGATGCCGAGCGCCTTTTTGTCAATCGTCACATACTTGTCAATATTGACCATACCGTTGGAAACCACCTTGATTTCCCTGCCGGTTTCGAGCTGAACGAAGGCAAACATCACGCCTGCATCCTCGATTTCCTCCGCCTTGGCAGCGGTGAGCTTTTCGCCGGCTTCGGCAAGCACCTCACCCTGCGGTGAAATCACATCGCGGGAGAGAACCTGACCGTGCAGACGGTCAACCATACCAAGCTTCTTATTGTACTTATATCTGCCGACTCTGGACAGGTCATAGCGGTGAGCATCAAAGAACAGACCTTCAAGATGTGCCTTCGCGGTTTCCAGCGTCGGCGGCTCACCGGGACGCAGCTTCTTATAAACCTCCAGCAGCGCCTCTTCCATATTCTTGGTGCTGTCCTTGGCGATGGTGGCTTCCATTCTTTCATCGTCGCCGAAGAACTCTCTGATTTCCTCATCGGTGCCGAGACCGAGCGCACGGATAAACGTCGTGATAAAAATCTTTCTGTTCTTATCAATTCTTACGTAGAATAAATCGTTCGCATCGGTTTCATATTCCAGCCATGCGCCGCGGTTCGGGATAACCGTATTGGTATACAGCTCCTTACCGGTCTTGTCATGCTCCATATGATAATAAACACCGGGAGATCTGACGAGCTGGGAAACAATACATCTCTCAGCACCGTTATAAACAAATGTACCGGCATCGGTCATCAACGGAAAATCGCCCATATAAATGACGTTATCCTTTACCTCGCCTGTTTCCTTGTTCAGCAGGCGCGCGGTTACCTTGAGCGGCTTGGCGTACGTGGCATCACGCGCCTTGCACTCCGCAATGGTGTACTTCGGGTCATCGTCCAGAGAATAGTCGATGAACTCGAGCACCAGGTTCTTCGTGTAATCGGTGATAGGACCGATGTCGCGGAAAACCTCTTTCAGACCTTCGTCAAGGAACCACTGGTAGGATTTCTTCTGCACCTCAATGAGATTGGGCATCTGCATAACCTCATTGATTTTGGCAAAGCTCTTTCGTGTTGTTGTACCGATTTGTACATCCTTCACATTTACCATAAGGTACTCACTCCGTTTCGTTTGGATTTCCTTCAATTCAGGGAATTGAAACAGCGAAAAAACGCCGTAAAATGCGCGTTTCCGAGGCAAAAATTGTAAACTTTTTGTGTCGGAATTTCCGGGAAAAAACTCCCGTAAGTGCATAAATTCCCATTATAATTGTGCATATAATATAAACTAATTACTTTATAATGTCAAGTAATTTTTTTGTGAATTTTTAACAAAGCGAAAAACTTTTTTATCACCGCCTCCGTGTGTTTCTGAATTTTGCCTGTTTTTCCCTGTCTTTGCCAAACAAAAAAAGGGTGCAGGCAACGCCCGCACCCAACTACTAACTGTTAACTTTTAACTGCTAAATGCTAACCTATCACAATGCTTTTGACCTTTGACCATCTGCCATAGTATATCTTCTGCTTACCGCCGACGGTCACCTTTTTATAGGTACGGACTCTGACGTAATAGGTCTTGCCCTTCTTCAGCCCCGTTATCTTTTTATACGGCGATGACTTGCTGCTGCGTTTCACCGTCTTTTCACCGTCAAAGTTGCCCTTCTGCCAATAGCTGATTTCATAACCGTCGCAGTTTTTGATTTTCAGCCATTTAACAATTATGGCGCTCTTCTTGGTGGTGAGCGATTTTATCGCTGTGGTTTTGGGAATCAGGCGGTAATACAGCAGCTTGCTGCCGCTGTAGTTGCCCTTAAAGACGATCTGAGCCGTCGCTCTGCCGACATCGGAATTATCCAGATACGTTACCGTATAATTACTCTTATCAATCACCTTTCCGTTTGCATCCTTGACGGTCACTTTCGGCTCAATCGGCTTATTCTTGATAACGTAGCCGTTCTTCGCCAGCGTCATCGACG
This sequence comes from uncultured Clostridia bacterium, assembly GCA_937915775.1. Classification (GTDB taxonomy): domain Bacteria; phylum Bacillota; class Clostridia; order Oscillospirales; family Acutalibacteraceae; genus Eubacterium_R. Next base: position 3,083 of record CALGGQ010000052.1, read on the forward strand.
CAGGATGAGAAATGGTCTGCTGTGACTGAATATCGCCGCAGATTTTGCACTTTACAACAATGCTGCCGTCATTCGTCAACGTTGCTTTGACAACGGTTGTTTCATAGGTATGCTTACCGGTTGCGGGGATTTTTTCAGTCGTGCTGCCGAGCTCTTTGCCGCAGACAGAGCAATAAGTAATCACCTTTTTGGAGCCGTCCTTACCGCAGGTTGCCGCTTCGATAATCTCTTCCTTGGTTGCCTTCGTGTGCTTGCCCGTTGCGGCAATCTTCTCTGTCGTGCTGCCGAATTCTATGCCGCAGACGGAGCAATAGGTAATCACCTTTTTGGAGCCGTCCTTGCCGCAGGTTGCTTTCTCAATGATTTCCTCTCTGGTAGCCTCGGTATGATTGCCGGTGGCGGCAATCTTCTCTGTCGTGCTGCCGAGTTCTTTGCCGCAGACGGAACAATAAGTAATCACCTTTTTGCTGCCGTCCTTGCCGCAGGTTGCCGCTTCGATAATTTCTTCTCTTGTAGCCTCGGTATGGTTGCCGGTAGCCGGTATGCTATCGGTATAGCTATCCTGATGACAAATCGTACAGGTATAGGTAATCTCGCCATCCTTACCGCAGGTCGGTTCCAGCGTGATAATGCCATCGTCGTATTCATGCACGCCGGTAGCTTCAACCGGCTCGGTATAGGTATCGCCGCAAACAGAACAGGTAAAGGTTTTCTCACCGTTCTCAATACAGGTAGGCGGCGTGGTGATAACGCCGGTACCGTACTGATGCTCACCTGTCGGCGGAATTGGCTCTGTCTTTGTTTCACCACATTCGGAACAGGTATAGGTTCTCTCACCCGCCTGACCGCAGGTCGGCTCCGTTGTAACGATGCCGTCATCCCAGGTATGCTCCTGACAGGTGTATTTGATTTCGGCATTGATGAGCGGGTCGTTGTCATCCTCAATGGTGATGGCGTTCCAATCCGTTTTGGTGGAATGATACACAACGTTTGCCAAGTTGGAGCACTCACTGAAAGCGCTTTCCGCCACCTCTGTCAAAGAGGCGGGCAGCTCAATTTTTGTCAGCGCCGTTGCATTATTAAAGGCATTCGGGTTGATTTTCGTTACCGTATCAGGTACCGCATATTCCGTACCGGACTTATTCTGCGGGTATTTCATCAGCACTGTTTTATCGGCGTTAAACAGGACGCCGTCAACTGCCGTATAATACGGGTTACCGCTGGCAACGGTAATTGCTTCCAGGCTGTCCATATAATCAAACGCATCCTCTGAGAGCGTTGTCACCGTGCTAGGCAGAGCGATTTGCCGAAGCAGATTGCTCTGGGTGAACGCCATCATGCCGATTTCCTCCAAGCCCTCATTCAAGGTGATAAACTGCAGAAATTCAGCATTATTAAAGCTCGCCATGCTGAGCTTTTTGATAGAACCGGGAAGCACGACATCCACCGCGTCCGTATAGGAAAAAGCACCGACGCCGATCACGGTCACCGTCTTATCGTCAATGGTACGCGGAACCTCCGTCACGCTGCCCGACGTTACCGTTCCGATAAATTTTTTTATCTGCAGCGTGCCGTCGGCAAGCTCCAGCAGGTTCAGCACCACGGCGCTCGGAAGCCCGC
>CALGGQ010000053.1 GCA_937915775.1 uncultured Clostridia bacterium
ACCATGATGTTGTCCAGCAGGCTGACGAAGTTCGTGATGGCGTTCTGGATCATGATCGGTATCACGATGGCCAGCACCATTTTGTAAAACGCCCGGTCGCCGATATATCGTTTCCGAATCGAAGTTTCCATAGCGGCGTATTGTACCATGAACCGCCGCCGCTGACAAGAGAGCGGTAGAGCGGCGCAGAAAAATCTCCGCAGTCCGACCGGACCGCGGAGGTCTTGTTTTGAGGGATCATCCGATCCATGCGCCGGAGGCGCTGAAGGTGTAGGTCTTTCCGCCGATGGTCTGGGTCCCGGTGACCATGTAGCCGGAGGAATTGAAATAGTACCACGTGCCGTCGATCTTCTGCCAGGCGTTTTTGGCGTACCAGCCGCTGGAATCGCCGAACCACCAGCCGGTGCTGTTCGAGTGCCAGCTGCCCTTTGGCTCGTAGGTCCAGGCCCCGCTCTTCCCCAGCCAATAGCCGCCGCGCCACTCGTTCGCCGCCATGGCCCCGGAGGAGGTGAGATAATACCACGCGCCGCCATCCTGTACCCATCCGGTTTTCATGACGCCTTTTTTGCTGAAGTAATACCATCTCTTGCTGATTTTCTGCCAGCCGGTTTTCATAACGCCTTTTTTACTGAAATAATACCACTTCTTGCTGATCTTTTGCCAGCCGGTGACCATTCTGCCCTTCTTATTGAAGTAATACTGCTTACCGCCTATCTTCTTCCAGCCGGTGACCATTCTGCCCTTCTTGTTGAAATAGTACTGCTTGCCGCCGATTTTCTGCCAGCCGGTAACCATTCTGCCTTTTTTGTTGAAATAGTACTGCTTACCACCGATTTTCTGCCAACCGGTGACCATTCTACCCTTCTTGTTAAAGTAGTATTGCTTGCCATCAATTTTCTGCCAACCTGTCAGCATCGCGCCGCTGTCGGCAAAATAGTATTGTTTGCTGTCAATTTTCTGCCAGCCGTACACCTCATAGCCATATTGATTAAAGTAGTGCTTATACTCACCAAACCAATACCAACCGATAACATATTCGTCACCGACCCAATAACGCCAACCGAACTCGTCTGAAACCCAGCCGGAATAATAGTCGTCATAATACTCATCACCGTCATCATCAATATAATCTTCATCTATATATGAGGATTTCAGACTGAAATCATAGGAACCATTATAATAATCCATACCGTGTACATCACACATAACGGCAAGATAGGAAATCGTCATATAATACGAACCTGATTCAAGGTAGAAATCATATGACACTCTATAGGTACCGGTTGAAGCATCAAATTTATGTTCAATTTCATATTCATATATCGCGTTACCGGAATTGCTTTGTTGATATATTCGCATAATGGTTGGGTGCATAACCTCGTCCACATAGCTCTCACTTTCTGTTTCAAAACTGAAAGTGATATTTTGATTATAATTGTTATAAAATTCAAAGGAATCAATGTATTCCCCGGTTTCTTTATTCGTACAATAATCATTTGCTGACATACTTCCGCTATAGGTTGTATCCAAATCAATGCTGTTTACATAATCTAACCACCCCTTGGCATACGCATTCATACTGATGCCGAATGCTCCGCTGAGCAGCATCACTGCTGACAGCAGTAAACTAATTAACCTTTTCATAAATTTCTCCTTTCGTTTTGTATTCGTTTATGTATTTTATTTTTGAATACATATTTATAATACCACCTGTGTTACAATATGTCAAGAGGTGATTCTATGAGCAAATTCATACCGAAAAAGACGGAGAAGGACGTCATCTCCATCCGCATTGACACCACGCTGCTGGAACAGCTGGATAAAATGTCTGCAGCCATTGACATCAGCCGGAATGAAATGATCGTGCAATGTATTGAATATGCACTGAACAATATTGGAGATAATGAGAAATAACACCGCAGTTTTAAAAACTGCGGTGTTATTATGTCGTCATATGAATGCAACGGCGGATGACGAAAGACGAACAATGTCGAAATTTTTAGATGAAAAAGATTTGACTTAACGCCTATGGAATGCTATACTGAAATTGCCAAACACAAGTTGATATTTGAGATTTGCAATGCTGTTTTTATCTTTTGATAAAAACGCAGGCTTCATTATGCATTGCAGTCTCGATTGTATATTCATAATTTGTGTTTGGCGACCGAAGCGCTGTGTTTTTTGTGCGCACGCTTCGGCTGCGCACTTTTTTATTGGTTTTCTGCAGATAACCTACAACAAAGATTTTGATTGGGAGGTTACACAATGTCTATTATTGAAGATTTATACTACGGTGATTACCGGGGCTGCGAGCTGCCGCCGACCGAAAAGGCGGAAATGGAGCAGCAATCGGCGGACTGGGAGCAGCGGTTCGACAAATTTCGCGCTACGTTGAGCGCAGAGCAGCAAAAGGAGCTCCTGCTGCT
>CALGGQ010000054.1 GCA_937915775.1 uncultured Clostridia bacterium
AAGAAGAAAGGAAATCGGGCTCAGGAAATCACTCGGAGCTTCCAATAAAAGTATCGTTTATGAATTTATGGGCGAGGGCGTTTTGCTCGGTGCTGTCGGCGGCTTACTCGGCTCCGTACTCGGCTTCGTCTTTGCGCAGGCGGTTAGCGTGAATGTATTTAACAGCACGATTACCTTCCGCCCTCTGCTTGTTCCGATAACAATACTTGCCTCAATGGTAGTAACAGGCGCTGCTTGTCTGATACCCGTCAGAAGCGCAACGGAGGTTGACCCCGCACTTGTACTGAAAGGAGAATAACCGATGAGTTTACTTGAATTAAAAAATGTTTCAAAAATATACGGACCGCTGAAGGCGCTTGATGATGTCAGCCTTAAGGTTGAGGAAGGCGAATGGGTAGCTATTATGGGTCCTTCAGGCTCAGGAAAGAGCACGATGATGAATATTATCAGCTGTCTTGATAAGCCTTCGCTCGGCGAGGTGCTGCTTGACGGAGTGGATATTGCAAAGGAAAACTCAAAAAAGCTTACGGGAATCCGTAGAGATAAAATCGGTCTTATTTTCCAGCAGTTTCATCTTGTTAACTACTTAACCGCTGTTGAAAACGTAATGGTGGCACAGTATTACCACAGTATGCCCGATGAGCAGGAGGCGCTTGAAGCGCTTGAAAGAGTGGGGCTAAAAGACAGAGCGAAGCATCTTCCCTCGCAGCTTTCAGGCGGCGAGCAGCAGAGAGTATGTATCGCAAGAGCGCTGATAAATCATCCCGAAATCATCCTTGCGGACGAGCCAACTGGCAATCTTGACGAGGCGAATGAAAATATCGTGCTTGATTTGTTTCAACAGCTTCATGACGAAGGCACTACGCTTATTGTTGTTACGCACGACCCTGAGGTTGGCGAGGTAGCACAGAGAACCGTTATTCTTAATCACGGCAAGATTGACAGAGAGATTATCAATGAAAACTTCGGCAAGGAAAAGCAGGAGGAGCAGAGCAATGAGGCTTAAAAAGGTTTTAGCAATTATTTTGGCAATAATCGTTGTTGCAGCTTCTTTTGCGGGCTGCGGCGGCTCAAAGACCTATGCTGACGGAACCTATACCGGCAAAAGCAGCATTATTGAGGACAATGACGGAGAGGGCGACGGCTACGGCGAGGTAACCATTACAATAAAAGACGGTAAGATTACCGAATGTACGTTTAACACATACGAGCCGGACGGTACACTCAAGGACGAGGATTACGGCAAGCAAAATGGAGAGGTTGCCAATCAGGATTATTATAACAAGGCGCAAAAGGCGCTTGCAGGCTCAAAGGAATATGCAAGGCTTCTTGTGGAAAGCGGCGACTATCATTCAATAGATGCCATCAGCGGCGCAACCATTTCCTACGATCAGTTTATGGAAGCGGTTGACGACGCACTAAGGCAGGCAAAGCAGTAAAATGAAAAATACAATCTTACGCTGGCTGATGCGTGTAGGCGTGCTTGTGCTGATTCTCGGCATTCCTTTCACGGCTCTCGGCGGATTTTCGTTAATCCAAAGCGGCGGAGTTGACGCTGTTTCAAGCGCAACCTCCTATGCCTTTGACCCAAACGACGTTTCGGGCGAATACGTGGTGCTTATAAATAATGAGCTCCACAGCGACACCCTCGACGTGTGGACTGCCTTTTTTCAAGGTGAGAATATTCCCGTTGTCCTTGATGATATATCCTGTATGATTTGCAAGGGCGACGAGGGAGCAAAGAGCTATGCCGAAATCTGTCAGGCAAGGTTACCCGAAAATCAGATGAAAATCAAAAGCGAAAATTCACTCCTTTTAATGTCAAAGGGTGAATACGGAAAATTTGATATTATCATCCTTTCAAAAGAGATTGCCGATATGTATGCGGCAAACAGCATCAGCAAAAACAATAATATAACGACGGTAAATATCGTATGAGAAAAACGAACGCAGTAATCAGTCATTTAATACTTTTGCTATTCATAGTGCATGGAATAATCGGAGCCTTCAACCTTATGGGAGTAGGCTCGGTTACAACACGCATTATCGCATGGTCTATGGTTGGATTAATCTGCGTTCATACTGTTTTGGGAACAACTTTAACTGTTCAGACCCTGCAGGCGCAAAAGAAAGCGGGCGTATCATATTTTAAAGACAATCTGCTGTTTTGGGCAAGAAGAATCAGCGGCTTTTTAATTATGGTGCTGATATTCTTCCATATTTTTGCCTTTACAGGTGTCAGTGCAGATCATTACAGACTGCCAAATTTTGATTTGTTCAAGTTAATAACGCAGATTTTGCTTGTTATTTCAATTGCGTTTCATATTATTACAAACACAAAGCCGCTTCTCATTGCCTGCGGCATTAAAAAATTGAAGCCAAAGGTTAATGATATTGTGTTTTGGGCTTCAATATTACTGCTGTTTATGGCGGTTGCATTCATCATTTACTATATTAGGTGGAGCGCAATATGACAGAGAGAAAAGTAAACATTATCGGTGCAGGACTTTCAGGGCTGTCCGCTTCTATTCATTTGGCACAAAAAGGCATTTCGAGCCGACTTATATCCCTTCAACCGTCAGAGCGCGCTCAGTCCGTTATGGCGGAGGGCGGCATTAATGCGTCGCTCAATACAATGGGCGAAAACGACGAGCCGTTAAATCACTATAACGATACCTTAAAGGGCGGAGCATTTCTTGCGGATGAAAACGCCGTTTGGAACTTAACGCAAAATGCTCCTCATATTGTGGAATGGCTGTGTTCGCTCGGCGTACCGTTTAATATGACGGGCAATACACTCGTACTGCGTAATTTTGGCGGACAAAAGAAAAAACGCACCGCTTACGCAAAAAGCAGTACGGGTAAAATCCTGATGTCCGCCTTAATTGATGAGGCAAGAAGGTATGAAGCGCAAGGGCTGATTAAGCGTTATCCCCATCATCGTTTTAATGAGCTTATTATTGAAAACGAAGCCTGCAAGGGCGTGAAAATTACAGATTTATATACAGGCAATACGGGCAAGCTTTACGGCGCGGTTATTATTTGCACGGGCGGTATGAATAGCCTTTTCCCTGAAATGACTACGGGAACTGCCGTTAATACGGGCGACG
>CALGGQ010000055.1 GCA_937915775.1 uncultured Clostridia bacterium
GACCGAGCAGCTTAATCACGCCGCTGACGGAGGCGATGTACGCCACATCCTCCAGCGTGATATTCGTGATGCCCTCGGTGGCTACCTGGTTGGGATAAACGTGCTTGCCAAACGCGAGTGAAGCCAAGATACAGACCTTGCGGCAGGCGTCAAAGCCCTCGATATCCGCTGTCGGATCCTTTTCCGCGTAGCCCTTTTCCTGCGCTCTTTTCAGCGCGTCGTCAAACGCCATGCCCTCGCGAATCATCTTCGTGAGGATATAATTTGTCGTACCGTTTAAAATACCCGCCACGCCCTCGATATTATTCGCCGCAAAGCACTGATCCATCGGGCGGATAATCGGAATACCGCCGCCGACGGAGGCTTCAAACAGGTAGTTCACGCCGTTTGCCTTTGCCGCTTCCAGCAGCTCCAGCCCCTTTTGCGCCACCAGCTCCTTATTGGAGGTGACAACGCTTTTACCGGCATTCAGCAGCTTCAGCGTAAAATCATACGCCGGATTCACGCCGCCCATCGCTTCGGCAACAACCTTGACCTCATCATCGTTTAAAATATCGTTAAAATCCTTGGTGAACAGTGCCTCGTGGCTGTCGCCCGGGAAATCGCGCAAATCAAGGATATGCTTGACCTCGAGCATATCGCCGTCGGTGCGTTTGGTAATCACCTTACGGTGCGTTTCGATGACCTCAACCACACCGGAGCCGACGGTGCCGTAACCCATTACTGCAACCTTCATATGTTATCCTCCGAAATTTTATCCAATCTATTATAGCAGACTTACCTGTCAAACGCCACTGATTTTTTTAATTTTTAGTAAAAAATATTCAAAGATTGTGAATTTCCCTTGCAGTTTCGTACAACTTGCATTAAAATAGGGAAAGATAATATAAAGGAGGGACGGCAATGCCTGTTAAGGTGGAAAAAAGACGGAACTTTCTGATTAACATTCTGTTTGTCGCGGCGATACTTGCGTTGGTATATGTATTCTTCAAGTACCTGTTCTGGGTAACAGCGCCGTTTATTCTCACATTCTTATTGGCGATTTTGCTGCAGACGCCATTGAGGAAGCTCGATAAAAAGGCAGGTAAAAAGCACCATACCTTTTGGAGCATTATCCTCGTTGTGGCGGTGATTCTGATTATTCTCATCCCGCTGATATTCCTTCTGTCCTCGCTGTTTTCACGGCTGGCGGAAATCATACGCTACGCTGTTTCCCAACTCAACGATATCCCTGCCTTCCTCGCCACACTTGAGAAGGAGCTGCTTGATTTTCTGAAATTCCTGCCGGACGGCGTTTACGCCACGGTGAGCGATTCGATTACCAATACGTTTTCCAAGCTGATTGAGGACTTTGATTTAAGCATCATCGGCATCAATATGGATTCGATTAAAAACGGTGTAACGAGCGGTATTTCCGGTGTGTTCGGCGTTGTGAAAAATATTCCGAGTGTTGCGCTCGGCGTCGTTATCGGCATTATCGCGTGGATTTTCTTCACCAAGGATTACGACAGAATCGTCCGCTTCATTCAGCTGCAGCTGCCCGAGGGCAAAAAGAACCTGCTCGTTGAATTCAAGCAGGTTTTCAGGACAACCATTCTCAAGATGTTCCGCGCTTACGGACTGATTATGCTGATTACCTTCGGCGAGTTGTTCCTCGGCTTCAGCATTCTTTCGCTGACGGGCATTATGAAAAACGGCTACTACGTCTGGATTGCTCTCGGCATTACGGTGTTTGACATCCTGCCCGTTGCCGGCAGCGGCGGTATTCTGATTCCGTGGGCGATTATCTCGCTCGTGATGGGCAATTACAAGCAGGCTATCGGTCTGGTGATTATCTATGCGATTATCACGCTCGTGCGGCAGTATATCGAGCCGAAAATTGTGGGCGACAGCCTCGGCGTTCACCCGCTGATTACCCTGATGGGACTCTATTTCGGCTTAAAACTCTTCGGCTTCCTCGGTATGTTCATCGTACCGTTAACAGTGATGACGCTCAAGGCGTTCAACGACACCGGCAGAATTCAGCTCTGGAAAACACCAAACAGAAATTAAACCAAATAAACAGCAACGGCGCCGGAAGCTTCCGACGCCGTTATTTTTATGCTATTTATTTTACCTTGATGGTAACGGTGACCACTTTTGTCAGTTTTTTATAGTTCGTCGTACCTGCCGCGGTGACCTTGATTTTCACCTTGTAGGTTCCCTTTTTGAGTCCCTTCTTTACAGTGATATTACCCGTGGTTTTGTTGACAACTATCTTGCTGTTGCCGCTTGCTTTGGCATAGGTAACCGTACCCTTTGCCTTGCTGACGGTAATGGCTTTTTTGCGTGCTATCGCCTGCTTTGCCTTCTTGACCTTGCTGTATTTCAGGCTGACCACCTTGCCTGTGGCGGTCATCGGGTTGGCATCCTTTTTAATCGTAAAGGTTTTTGTAATGCTACCGCCATAATTGCCGATACCCTTAATGATTACCTTTGCCGTGCCGGCATTGACGTTATACTTGTAGCTGACGGTGTAATCCGTCCCCTTTGTCAGCAGGGTACCGTTGTATTTAACAATCGTTTTTTGGGTAATCGCTTTACCCGTATAGACCTTTGCCGTAATGCCTGTCACCTTGGCATCGGCAACAGAGGGCTTTGCCACAATCGTTACCGGCACATTAACGCTTAAATCCGCAAAATGATAGGTAATGTTATGGGTGCCGACCTTCCATGCAACGCTCTTTGCCCCATCGGCTGTATACTGAATACGCTGGTCGGTGGTATAGGTCACACCGCCGGGAATATCGTTACCCTTTGCATCCCTGAAATTCATCGCACCGCTGCTGTTTTGATAGCAGGTGTATACGGTGGAAGTGCCGTCAGCATTTTTTACAGTCAGCTTGTCACCGACAGCATAGGGCGCCCAGTAGTTTTCCGCCGACATACTGTAAAAATAATAATAAACCTTATTTCCGCTCGCATCCGTTACATAATCGCCGTAGGTATTCTCCGTAAAGCTCTTGGCTTTTACCGGAGTGTAGGTAACGCTTGTATAAGGCGCTTTGCCAACATAAACGGGAAAGCTTCCGGTATTATCATCATCCAGATAGAGCTGAAAATGATAGGTAACGCCGGCAGTCAGTTGACAGAAAATCGCAAAGCCGTTACCGTAAAACCGGTCACAGATTGTCTTTTCTACCTCTGTGTCATCATCAAGATAGACATCGCCGCGCACCATCATCTCCGCGTCGTCCGTCCAGAAGCAATAGCGTCCGCTTTCCGTCGGGGTGTAATCCACCTCTGGTGTTTCCCTCGGCTCGCTGACGGTCATCGTCCATTTTTTCAGGTAATCCGCTGCTTCGGCATGCAGACTCAGCCCCGCAAATACACTGAGCAGCACTGTCATCGCCAGCATTAAACTGATGATTTTTTTCATAAATATCGCTCCTTCTATCAGTTTCTACCGTTATTTTAACACAGTAATCAGTAATTGTAAAGTTGATTATCTTTTTCGAATTTCGCACAAAAAGACAGCTCAAGGGGCACCCTAAGCTCTTAGGGTGCCCCAAAACGTTTTTCTTACAGACCTGTATTCTCTCTGATGTACTTTCTTGCCTTGACAGCGTACTCGAACGGGTTTGCCTTAGCGGGATCCTGCTCTGCTTCCACAACAACCCAGCCCTCATAGCCGGCTTCGTCCAGAATATCGAAGATGGGCTTGAAATCCACATCACCGTCGCCGGGCACGGTAAACACACCGGCACGAACAGCGTCCAGGAAGCTCATATGTTCCGGCACGACCTGATTGTTATACACATCCAGACGGACATCCTTGAGATGCACGTGCTTGATGCGGTTCACATACTTTTTCAGCACCGGAACGGGGTCAATGCCCGCGAAGGTCAGATGGCCGGAATCGAACAGCAGATAAACAAGGTCAGGATCGCAGAGTTCCATCAGCTTGTCAATTTCCTCCACGGTCTGCACGCCCGTACCCATATGGTGATGCACCGTAAAGTACATTCCCTTGCTCTTGGCATAAGCGCCCATCTCGTTAAAGCCCTTGCGGATGATTTCCCACTGCTCATCGGTATAATACGGCTTTTCCTCTAAAATGGACTTGGTTAAGTCGCCCTGAATGGAATTGCCCTGCTCGGACGCGCCGATGACCTTGGCGCCGAGCTTATACAGCTTATCGCAATGCGCCTTGAACGCCTCTATCGTTTCCTCATACGGCTTCGAGGTGAGGTATGAGGAGAACCATGCGTTACAAATCTGCAGTCCTCTGATATCGAGATATTTTTTGAGAACGTCGGGGTCGGCAGGATACTTATTGCCGATTTCACTGCCCTTGAAGCCGGCGAGCGCCATTTCGCTCACGCACTGCTCAAAGGTGTTTTCTGCACCGAGGTCGGGCATATCGTCGTTCGTCCAGCCAATCGGCGCAATCGCTAATTTTACTTTATCAGGATTTAACATAGCTTATCCTCCCGTTATTAATAGTCAAATGTTTTGGCAATGTTTGCCTGCATTTCCTCATACGCGGCGGCAACGGTTTCGCTCTTTGAAACCTCGGCAACGCCGACACGCCACCAGCTCTCAAAGCCGGGCGTCATCGTTTTGGGCAGCACCTTGATGTCAAACAAAACAGCTCTGTCCTGCGTTTTGGCATCGGCAAGCGCCGCTCTCAGCTCGTCGGACGTGCGACAGGTGTAGCCCTTGGCGCCGTAGCCCTCCGCAATCTTGGCAAAATCAACGGTCATCTCTCTGCCGTCAAGCATACCCGTTTCGGGATTACGCGCGCGGAACACGGTGCCGAAGGTATCCGTACCCTGTGCATTCTGCAGGTTTTCAATGCAACCCCAGCCGAGATTATCGAACACACAGACGTTAATCTTTAAACCCTCCTGGAGAGCGGTGTACAGCTCGCTGTGCCCCATCAGGAAGGAGCCGTCGCCGCAGAAGGTGTAAACCTCCGCCTCCGGCTTGGCGAGCTTGGCACCGAGCGCACCGTTGACCTCATAGCCCATATTGGAATAGCCGTATTCCATATGGTAAGTACCGCGGTTTTTCGCACGGAACAGGCGCTGCATATCGCCGGGAAGCGAACCCGCAGAGCCGAGGGCAATATCCTCATCGCCCATAAACTCGTTGATGATACCGAGCGCCAACGTCTGGCTTAAGCCGCCTTCGAGCTCCTTGGTATAGAATTCATCCACGATAGCGTCCCATTCGGCTTTCGCCGCAGCGATTTCATCCGTATACTCCGTCCGATAATCGCCGAGTGCCTCGTCAATACCGATAAGCGCTTCTCTCGCATCGGCAATAATGGCTTCCGCGTCCATCTTATATGCGTCAAACGGGCAGATATTGATGCCGAGCACCTTTCTGTCCTCGTTAAACAGCCACTTTGAGGAGGTAGTGAAATCGGAAAAGCGGGTGCCGACGCCGATAATCAAATCCGCATCACGCGCAATGACGTTGGCAGCCTTGCCGCCGGTGACGCCGATACCGCCGAGATTGAGCGGATGGCGCCAGTCGATAATGCCCTTGCCCGCCTGGGTTTCGGTAATGGGAATGTTATGTGCCTCGGCAAGTCTGAGGAGCTCCTCCTCCGCCTCACTGTAACGCACACCGCCGCCGCAAATCAAAATCGGCTTTTTGGCGGCTTTAATCAGTTCCACTGCTCGTTCCAGCTGGGAAAGCGCTATCGGCCGTCTGTCAATATGCCAGACGCGCTTCTGCAGAAAATGCTCCGGATAATCGTATGCTTCGCCCTCTACGTCCTGCGGCATTGCCAGACATACCGCGCCGGTATCGGCAGGGTCGGTCAGCACGCGCATCGCGTTCAGGCACGCGGTCATCAGCTGCTCGGGGCGCAGAATACGGTCAAAATAGTGGCACACGCCCTTGAACGCATCGGTTACCGTCCTGCCGTAATTATCAAAGAATTCTGCCTGCTGCAGCACCGGGTCGGGCTGACGGCACGCAAAGGTATCGCCGGGCAGCACTAAAAGCGGAATGCGGTTCGCCGTCGCACAGCCGCAGGCGGTGACCATATTCGTCGCGCCGGGACCGATGGAGGAAACGCAGGGGATAATCGCGCGTCTGTCCATCTGTTTGGCATAGGCAACGGCGGCGAGCGCCATATTCTGCTCGTTTTTGCCCTGGTAGAATTTCAGGCTGTGGCCGCCCTGCTCCAGCGCCTGACCGACACCGACCACGCAGCCGTGGCCGAAGATGCCAAACATGCCGGTGACGAACTTGGTCTCCACACCGTCCATCTCTATGTACTGATTGTCGAGGAACTTTACCAGCGCCTGCGACATCGTTAATCTTTCTCGTTTCATAACTCTATCTCCATGTTGATGATTGGGAATTATGCTTCGATTTCGGAAAGCTTGACAGGTCTGTGCTCGGCAACGGACAGCTTGGCAGCTAAGCCGAGGCGCAGTGCCTCCAGCCCGTCATAGACTGTCGTTTTGGTGTCCTTATCGTTCACAACGGCGTCGATAAATTCCGTCATCTCATCGGTGAAGGACTGCATATAACGCTCGAGGAAGAAGTACAGCGGCTTGTCGGTCACATTGCCGTTTTCGTTGATATAGGCAACGTTAGTCGGGGTATCGTTGGCAGCGCTTGCCTGACCGCCGGAGCCGAATACCTCAAGGCGCTGGTCATAGCCGTAGCACGCCTTGCGGCAGTTGTCAATCACGCCGATGGCGCCGCTCTTGAATTTGAGCGCCACGAGCGCCGTATCCACGTCGCCCGCTTCGCCGATAGCGGGGTCAACCATCACGGTAGCATTCGCATAAACCTCGTCAACCTCACCGCCGATGAAGCGCGCCATATCAAAATCATGCACCGTCATATCGAGGAAGATACCGCCCGATACCTTGACATAGGAAACCGGGGGCGGTTCGGGGTCGCGGGACGTAATTTTTATCGTCTGCAGCTCGCCGAGTTTGCCGGCGTTAGCAAGGGATTTAATCTGCGCAAAGTTGTGGTCATACCGTCTGTTGAAACCGATTTGCAGTTTCACACCCGCCTTATCAACGGCTTCAATCACCTTCTTGATTTTCGCCACGGTCAAATCCACCGGCTT
>CALGGQ010000056.1 GCA_937915775.1 uncultured Clostridia bacterium
AGGTGAAATCCTGCATTAACTGCAAGACCTGCGCCATCATGAGCGGCTTCGGCGGCGCCGGCGCATTTTCAGACGGCAAGTATAATATCACCAACGATTTCGGCGGCACGCTCTATGAGCATATCGGCAAAAAAAAGGCGACAGAGCTGATGGAGTATGTGGATGAAATCAATGTTTCCCACGGCGGTCAGGAATGCAAGCTGTATTCCACCTCCGGCTCGCAGTTCAAGAAAATCTGTATGCAGCATCAGCTGCATCTGCTGGATGCTTCCGTCCGCCATCTCGGCACGGATATCAATTATATTGTGCTGGAAAACCTGTACGATGAACTGAAAAATAAGGCTGACTGGCATTTTAACACCCATATTGACAAGGTGGAAAAGCGGGAGAGCGGCTACCGTGTGACCTGCAAAAAGGGCTCCTTTACCTGCCAGGATTGCATTATCTCCGTCGGCAGGTCGGGCAGCAAATGGATGGAGGGCGTGTGCGACGACCTCGGCATTAACACGCTGTCTAACCGCGTGGATATCGGCGTTCGTGTGGAGCTGCCTGCCGTGATTTTCAGCCATTTGACCGATGAGCTGTATGAGAGCAAAATTGTTTACCGCACGAAGAATTATGAGGACCACGTCCGCACCTTCTGTATGAACCCGAAGGGCAGCGTTGTCAACGAGAACACCAACGGCATCGTCACCGTCAACGGTCACAGCTTTGAGGATCCGGAAAAGCAGACGGAAAACACCAATTTTGCCCTGTTGGTTGCCAAGCATTTCACGGCGCCGTTTAAGGATTCCAACGGCTACGGCGAGAGCATTGCGCGCCTGTCCAATATGCTGGGCGGCGGTGTTATTGTGCAGCGCTTCGGCGATTTGGTATCGGGCAGAAGAAGCACCCCGAAACGCATTGAGGAGGGACTTTGCCAGCCGACTCTGGCGGCAACGCCCGGTGATTTGTCGCTGGTGCTGCCCAAGCGGATTTTAGACGGCATCATCGAGATGATATATGCGCTGGATAAAATCGCACCCGGTACCGCCAATCCCGATACGCTGCTGTACGGCGTGGAGGTCAAGTTCTACAATATGGAGGTTGAGATGAACGACAACCTCGAAACGAAGCATAAGGGGCTGTATGTCATCGGTGACGGCTCCGGCGTCACGCATTCGCTGTCGCACGCTTCCGCCAGCGGTATCTTTGTCGCAAGGCAGATTTTAAACCGGCAGTGAAGGAGGAAAAGTATGAAACTGAAAAAGGAAATGGTGCTCGGCTCGGTTGACGGCAGCGATTTTGCCATTGCCACCGGCAAGCTTTCCAAAAAGCTGAACGGCATTATTAACAATAATAAGACCGCAAACGATATCTTCCAGCTGCTGAAAACCGAGCAGACGGAGGATACTCTCGTCAAAGCAATGACGGAAAAATACGACGCACCCGAGGAGGTCATCCGTGCGGATGTCAGAGAGCTGCTCGGCGAGATGAAAGCGTTAGGAATTCTGGAGTAGGGTATGATTCAAACGAAAAGTTTGGAAATCAATTATTTGCTGCAGCTGCTTCGCTGTGCTTTAAAGGAAGAACCGGCGCCGCCTGCTGACGGGATTGACCGAAACAGGCTGCTGGCACTTGCTAAGGCGCAGCAGGTGTATACCACTGTGCTGCCGGCACTCGAAGCAAGCCATATTCTCAATGACGAGCAGCTGGCACAGTGGCACGATTATAAAATGAGCGAGCTGCAAAAGCTGATTGCCGTTGATGCCGAGCGCGGCGCTATTTGCGAAGCGCTGGATAGCAGCGGTATCCCGTATATGTTCCTCAAAGGGCTGATTATCCGCGATTATTATCCCAAGGTCTCGATGCGCCAGATGAGCGATAACGATATTCTTTATCACGCTGAGGACCGTGATCGCCTGGTCAGCATCATGAAGCAGCGCGGGTACTATATCGGCGCCTCCGGCGGCATTTCGGATGATTTCTATAAAAAGCCGTACTGTACCTTTGAATTTCACCGTACGCTGTTTAATCCGCAGGAGCCGTTCTGCCCGCCGTTCAACCCGTGGGAGCGCGCTGTGCCGTATGGTGCCTCCTCCTGCCGTATGGTGATGAGCAAAGAGGATAATTATCTCTATGCAGTCGGTCATATGTATAAGCATTATTATTGCATTGACGGCTGCGGTATCCGCTTTGTCTGCGACCTCTATCTGCTGAAAAACAGCGACGATCAGCTGGATTGGGATTATATCAATGCGCAGCTTGCGGCGTTCGGTATTGCTGATTTCCACCGAAATGTGCTGGTGCTGGCGGACGCGATTTTTGAGGACGGCGCACTGAGCGAGGAAGCAGAGAAGCTGCTCGACTTCTTTTTTGAGGGCGGCGTCTACGGCGCAAAGCAGACGGATATTGATGAGGAGATTCAACAATACGGCTCTAAAGCGGGCTATCTGCGGCACCGCATTTTCCCCGAAAGAGCGTATATGGAAGCAGAGTACCGCGTGCTGAAGGAAAAGCCGTACCTCCTGCCGTTCTATTATGTTTACCGCCTGTTTGATAAATACAAACACAACCGAAAATATATGCAAAGAGATTTAGACGCTCTGAAACAATCTAAAAAGTAAGATATCGGAGGATATCCCATTGTCAGTCAACAAGAAAAACATCAGAAATTTCTCGATTATTGCCCATATTGACCACGGCAAGTCCACGCTTGCAGACCGTCTGCTGGAGCTGACCAGCTCTGTTTCCGCACGCGATATGCAGGAGCAGATTCTGGACGATATGGAGCTCGAACGCGAGAGAGGCATTACGATTAAAGCCCATGCCGTCAAGCTGAATTACACAGCCAAAAACGGCGAGGAATACATTTTCAATTTAATCGACACACCGGGTCACGTGGACTTCAATTATGAGGTTTCGCGTTCTCTTGCCGCGTGCGAGGGTGCCATTCTGATTGTTGACGCCTCGCAGGGCGTGGAAGCGCAGACGCTGGCAAATACTTATTTGGCGCTTGACCACGATTTAGATATTCTCCCCGTCATCAATAAAATCGCCCTCCCCGCCGCAGAGCCTGACCGCGTTGCCGAGGAGGTGGAAGAGGTTATCGGCATTCCCTGTATGGACGCGCCGCGCATCAGCGCCAAAACCGGCGAAAATGCCGAGGCGGTGCTGGAATACATTGTGAACGAAATCAAGCCGCCCGAGGGCGACGACACAAAACCGCTCAGAGCGCTGATTTTTGACAGCGTGTATGATTCCTACCGCGGCGTTATCGTCTACGTCCGTATTATGGACGGCAAAATCAAGGCGGGCGATACGATGCGGATTATGTCCACCGGCGCTCAGTTTAACGTCGTGGAGGTCGGCTATATGCGCGCTACCTCGATGGAAAAGGCAGAGGAGCTGACCGCAGGCGAGGTCGGCTATA
>CALGGQ010000057.1 GCA_937915775.1 uncultured Clostridia bacterium
GGAGTTCAGACGTGTGCTCTTCCGATCTCTCATCATGGTGCTGGTGCCGACCTCCGTTGCTTTTGCCAAAACGGCGGTCACGCCGGTTATCTTAGTACACGGCCTCGGCGGTAATGATTTATATACCGATGTCGGCACGGAAAACCAGGCGGCGATGGCGGCATACGGTCTTGATATCAAGGGAATGCTGACAGATAAAAATCTGGCACCCGAGGCATTAAAACTGCTCGGCAATACGCAGGAGGTCAACTACGACGTGCTGTTCAAGGCGCTCGGCAGTTATTTCAAGGCGTCCGGGTTAAACTGCGATGAAAACGGTAACGCTCCCGCAGGGCAGGGCATCGTCAATTACTGGACGACGCCGCTTTCCGAGCATCCGGAATACTATCAGGACAAGACGAACGCAGAGGGCGCCATCGCGCGTCAGCTCGTGGAAACACAGGGCGCTGAAAATGTCTATGCGTTCAATTATGACTGGCGTCTGGATGTCGTAGAAAATGCAAAGAATCTCAGAAAGATGATTGTTGCCGTGAAAAAGAATACCGGCGCGAAGAAGGTCTCGCTGGTCGGCTGCTCCCTCGGCGGCGCTATCCTTTCCGCGTATATGGATGCCTATAAGAGCCAGAAGGACGTTGCGCGTTATGTTTTCGTCAATCCCGCGATGAACGGTGTTGATGTAGCGAGAATGTACCGCTATGACGTCAAGCTCAATAAAAAGAGCGTGCTGACCTATCTTAAGCATATGGCAAACAACTATGACGGTGGCAGCCAGGCAACGCTGTTTAACGCCATTGCGGCGCTTGGCGACGTCAGAATCGGTTATGCCGTTGATAACCTCAATGAGGTTGCCGAAAGCAGGGCACTCCTTAAGAGAATGTATCTCGATGCCGTTAAGCCATGGATTGGCAATATTCCCGCCTACTGGGAATGTATCGCTTACGATGATTTTGACAAATGCACCGAGGAAATGATTAAAATCGGTTTTTTGGATAAGGACAGCGGTCTTTATAAGAAAATCTGCAATTACCACAAGGTACAGGGCAGATTTAACCATAATATCAAATACGTTAAGCGCAACGGTGCTGAGGTTGCCATTCTCGCCAATTACGGTACGCTGGGTATTCCGGTAACCTCCAAGGCGAAGAACCATACCGACGTGCTGGTGGATACCAAGTATGCGTCAGCAGGCGCTACGGTGGCAAAGTACGGCAAGACGCTGAAGAAGAAGGGTAAGTATGTCTCCCCCGATAAGGTGATTGACGCTTCCACCTGTGTGCTGCCGAACAATACCTGGTTCACAAGCGGCATTCTTCATCTGCAGTATCATTACGGTACAGAGGCGACGCAGTTTATCGCGAACCTCGCCTGCGGTAAGGTGAAATTAAATCTGAAGGCGGTTAAGAAAAAGTACGGTTACACGCAGTTCCTGAAGGGTGATTCCAACCAGAATCTTTCTAACGTAACCGCATAAGGAGTTATTTATGAAAAGAGTGGTAAAGTTATTATCTGTTCTGCTGGCAACGGTGCTGCTGTTCACTTCGACGAGCATCGCCTTTGCCAAGGAGGCAGTGACGCCGGTTATCTTAGTCCACGGCGTCGGCGGCAGTGCTATCTATGAAAATATCGGCACGGACGCACAGGCAGAGATTAAAAATATCGGCTTTGGTGAAATTAAGGATGTTCTGCTCAACAAAGGTATTCTGAGCCAGGCACTGAAGCTGCTCGGCAGCGAAACAGAACTGGAGCCGAGCGAACTTATCGGCATATTTGCGGATTTCTTCAAAGACAGCGCGTTCAATCTTGACAGCGACGGAAATGTTCCGCAGGGGCAGGGCATTCTCAATTATTGGGAAGACTCGATGGAAAACCATAAGGATTATTGGGAAAATGCCGAAAAATCCGAGGAAGCGCTCGTGCGTGAGCTCTGCGAAACCTATGGGGCAAAGAACGTCTACTGCTTTAATTACGACTGGCGTGTTGACGTTGTGGAGACTGCTAAGGGGCTGCGCAGGTTCGTTGAAACCGTTAAGAAAAATACGGGCGCCAAAAAGGTGAACCTTGTCGGCTGCTCAATGGGCGGCGCCGTGCTTTCGGCGTATCTGGATGCGTATAAAACGAAGAAGGATGTAGCGCGCTATGTATTCGTGAATCCTGCCGTCGGCGGCGTTGATGTTGCCAGAATGTATGCGCTGGATTTAAAGATTACCAAGAAGGGCGTGCTGTCTTATCTTAATAATATGCAGGATAAGAATCCGGGCTCCACACAGGTGACGATCATGAAGGCTGTCAAGGCGCTCGGTGATGTGAGAGTCGGTTATGCGGCAGAAAACTTAGCGGATTTTGCCGCCGATAAGAAAAATGTGATTAACCTGCTGAATCAGGCAGTAAAGCCGTGGCTCGGCAATGTGGTCGCCCTGTGGGAATGCGTACCGTACGATTGCTTTGACGATGCGGTAAAGAAGATGACCAAAATCGGTTATCTTGACAAAAACAGCGGCGTATATAAGAAGATTGTCCGCTATCACAAGGTGCAGGGTAAATTTGCCCATAACGTGAAGTGGGCTAAGAGGCACGGCGCGCAGGTGGCGATTATCGCCAATTACGGCGAGCCGGGTATTCCTGTTACCTCAAAGGCGAGCAACCATATCGACGGGCTGATTGATACCAAATATGCGTCCGCAGGCGCTACGGTGGCAAAGTTCGGCAAAACGCTCAAGAGAAAGGGCAAGTATGTGTCCGCTGATAAGGTGATTGACGCTTCTACCTGTGCGCTGCCGAATAACACCTGGTTCATCAGAAATATTCAGCATATGCAGTTCAGAGCCGGTACACAGGCTACTCAGTTCATCGCTCAGCTTGCCTGCGGCAAAACCAAGCTGAATGTGAAAGCAGTTAAGAAGGCGTACGGCCTCGGTCAGTTCATCCACGGGGATGACAATCAGGCGCTGTCCAATGTGACGGCATAACTAACCATCAGGCAAATTTCAGCAAATGTCCCTACTATGCGGCAAAGGAGGAGAAGTCAATGACATTTCGCAGTAAAATATTATCTTTCATGATGGCATTCGTCATGCTGATGACCTGTTGCAGCGTCAGCGGCTTTTCCTATGCTGCATCAGACGATAACCGTATCACGGTTACCACCTATAACGACGCAGTTAAGACTATCCGCAACGCCTTCAAAAACAGGCAGAGCAGCGTTTCCCTGACGTTTGATGCCACTGAGGGTAGCGGGTATGACCATAATGAAGGCGATAACGGCGTTGACCTGTTGAACAAAATGCTCAACGATGTGTATGTGAAAAGCTTTGGGGATGCTGCCAATCCGGATTTGGGCGATTATCTGTATAATTCCATAAAATCGTATACCATCAGTGAAATCCGCGTGGAAGCAAAGAATGAGATTGTCTATAACGATAACGGAAAGTCGGTTGACAGAGAAGGAAGAAGATATGACCTGGTAAGGCATTATTACTATCATTATACGATTGACAGTATTCTATATTACACCTCAAAGGCGCAGGAGAATGTCGTGGCAAAGTTTGCTAAGGAATTCAACAAGCGCTTTATCACGTCGGATATGAGCGAATATGAAATCGTGAAAACCATTTATGATTTCATTATCCGCAACACCACCTATGATTTTGACGTCTTTGAGAATAAATACAAGGATACCTCCAGCCGTTACAATATCGCTCATTCGGCTTACGGTGCCATCTGCGGCAATCTGCTGAGCAAAGGCTATTCCTACAGTAATTTTTCCTTTACTACTATGAATACCGTCACCAATCAGAAGGTGATCAGCACTGCTGATCAGGGTATGGCGGTGTGCGAGGGCTTTTCCAAATTGTTCTATTATCTCTGCACGATGAACGGCATCAAGTGCCATATTGTAGACGGTGATAATACCAAAGCCTCCGGCAAAAAGAGCGACCCGCACGAATGGAATTACGTTTACCTTGATGACGGTATGGGAAACGGTTATCAATGGTACCAGGTGGACAGCACCTTTGCCGAGCAGAATTCCATCAAGGAGCTGCATATGCACAGCTACAACCTGTTTTTGCGTGGAACGGGAAGTCCCTACTTTTCTGAAAAAAAGCATCAGCAGCCGTATAAGTATACGGATACTGCCAAGCAGCAGCTCTATAACTGGTATAGCAGTAAAAATAAGGCGTCCGTCAGAGATTACACCTTTGCCCAGGCAAAGGTCAGCGCGAAGAACGCGATTTCGCACGGCTTTATCATCACCCGTAAGACGAATTACCACGACGGAGAGGGCGATAAGTATACCTATATCTTTACGGATGAGCATAACGTGCAGACCATCAAGATTGACGATGACGGCAATGTCATCCGCAAGAATATTGATGGCTTTGGCTACACCGGTCACGAATCGGAATTCGATGTCATTGTTCCGTATCTGATTGACGAGGAATATGCGGTGCAGGGTATTGAGGGTATCGCGCGGGCGAATAACGATTATTCGCTGACCGTTTACGGCGCCAAGAATGCCAAGGGCGAGAATACCAGCATCGAAGTCAAGTTCCATGTGACGCCATACGATATGTCCGGCGATAAGAAGGAGCATTATAAAAAGGTCAATATTCAGAAATCGGCGGATTATACCGGCGCTAAAACGACGCCGACGATTACGATTGTAGACAGCTACAATAATACGCTGAAGCAGGGTACCGACTACACGGTGAATTTTTACACCGATAAGGCGTATACCAAAAAGGTCAAGGCTATCAAGAATATCGGCACCTATTATATCGACATCGCTTTCAAAGGGAATTACTACGGTCATTACAAGTTCACCTTCACAATTAAAAAGATTAATTTGAGTGCCATGAGCCTGTGTGACAACAAGGTGTTCAGCATCGAGTATATCCCTGCGTATTACCGCAATAAAAACAAGCCGAAGCTCACTTCACCTGCCGTTTATTTCCAGAACGGTGTGTCAAAGGGTATGACCGTCGGCGATTTGACGATTAAACCAAAAACGGACTTCAAGGTGACGTCAAAGGGCTCTCTGGAATACGGCTCTTCGGGAACGATTACTTTGACCGGCGTTTCCTCCAGTAAAAAGGTACAGGCAGGCAAGGCGAAAACGATAAAGTATAAAGTCAACAAAAAGTACGATATCACAAAGCTGAAGGGAACCATAGCCGATAATAAGACAGATTTTACCTATACCGGCAGCGCTATTAAACCGACAAAGTTTAATGTGCTCGATAAAATTCTCGTGAAAGGGAAGGATTACAAGATTGTATCCTACCGCAATAACGTGAATGCCGGAAAGGCATATGTTAAAATCAAGGGTATCGGCGGCTGCAAGGGAACGACGGAGCTTGTGTTCCATATCTCTAAGGCGGATTTTAGCAAAGCCTCCATCAAGGTTTCTTATGTTGATAATAAG
>CALGGQ010000058.1 GCA_937915775.1 uncultured Clostridia bacterium
GCGGATGACACGCTGCAGAATCCTGCGGGCGCGTTTGCCGACCAGATTGAAGCCTATCTGACGGAGAGGACGGAACTGCCGCACGCTGACAGAATCAGCACGGTAGTCGGTCTTGCCGGAACGGGCTCTCTGGCAGCGACTGTCTTTCTTGCCGTGCTGGCGTTGATTCTCGCGTTGATTGTGATCTCCATCGGCAATAAGCGTTACCGCGCTCTGCGCTATGTGATTAGTGCCGTGCTGGCGGCAGCGGTGACGGATTTTCTGTTGGTTTGCGGGGTTGAAATTGTCAAGCACATAAAAACACTGGTGCTGTATCCGCTGTACTTCAGCGAAGCGCTGATGCGCTATGTCAACCGATGCCTGCTTTCCGTTTCTGCGGCAGGCGGCGCGCTGGTGATGATAGCCGTCATTCTCATGTGCCTGGTGTGGCGGATGAACCGCGACAGTAAAGATTAACTTTCGGAAGGAATACAAAATGGACGTAGTAAAATCCGAATTAAAAGACGATGTAGTGATTAAGGTTGACCATGTAACGATGAAGTTCACGCTCAGCAAGGAGAAAGTGGACAACCTCAAGGAATACTTCATCCGTATGGTAAAAGGCAGCCTGGAATATAATAATTTCACGGCGCTCAACGATATTAATTTTGAAGTCAAAAAGGGCGACCGTCTTGCTATTCTCGGCCTCAACGGTGCCGGAAAAAGTACGCTGCTGAAAGCGATTGTCGGCGTGTATAAGCCAACCGAAGGCAGAGTGCTGAAAACCGGCGTTATCGCGCCGCTGCTGGAGCTCGGCGCCGGCTTTGACCCAAACTATTCCGGCAGAGAGAATATCTACCTTTACGGCGCTATTCTGGGCTATTCCAGAGAATATATCGAAAGCAAGATTGAGGAAATTATCGCTTTTTCCGAGCTGCAGAAATTCATTGAGGTGCCGGTGAAGAATTATTCCTCCGGTATGCGTGCGCGTCTCGGCTTCTCGATTGCGACCGCGGTGGATCCGGATATTCTGATTCTGGACGAGGTGCTGTCCGTTGGTGACGCCCGATTCCGTAAAAAGAGCCTTGCCAAAGTGCAGTCGATGTTCGATTCCGGTGTGACCGTGCTGTTTGTATCCCACAGTATTGAGCAGGTAAAGGCAATCTGCAACAAGGCGATTTTACTTGACCACGGCAATATGCTTGCTTACGGTGATGTGGATGAGGTTGCCGCTATCTATGAGGCAAAGACAATGCCGCCGAAGCCTGCTGAGCCCAAGCCGGAGCAACAGCCCGAACAACCGAAGGAAAAGAAGGCGGAAGAAAAGCCCAAAGAAAAGCAGAACGCGATTACCTATCCCGAGGATATGACCGTGGAGCAGATAAACACGGAAATCCGCCGTCTGCGCAAAAAAAGAGAACAGTTGGAGCAAAACGAAAATAAGCAGTAAGTCTGCATATTTTTGAGAGGTAAACAATAAAAATCGGGTTAAGGAAGAAACGCTTAACCCGATTTTGTGCGTTAATGACAAGATAAATGCGTATTTAAAGGGGGAACCCAATGATATTCAAAGCCTGTTATTTTGACGAATTAACCCCGCGTGAGGTCTATGAAATCCTGAAAGCGAGAGCGCAGATTTTTGTGGTGGAGCAAAACTGCACCTATCAGGATATGGACGGCGTGGATTATCACGCGCTGCACGTATTCTTTGAAGAGGAAAACGGCACGGTTATTGCCTATATGAGAGCCTTTTTTGAGGAGAAGGGAAGCAGGGCTGTGAAGGTCGGCAGAGTGCTTACGCTGGAACACGGCAAGGGGTTCGGAAGCCGACTGCTGGAAAAGGGAATCCCTGTCATACAGGAAAAAATGAATGCCGCCGAAATGGTGATTGACGCGCAGTGCCACGCGATTGGTTTTTACGAACGCGCCGGCTTTGCGGTGTGCTCCGACGAATTTCTGGAGGTCGGCATTCCGCATGTTAAAATGCGCTTGGCGTTATAATGCAAAAACAGCTGTCTCATTGATGAACCGCTCCGACAAATCAGAATTTGCAAAGCAAATTCAGTGGTCAGTGTCTAGTGGACAGTGGTCAGCTATAGGTCGCTTCGCTCCGATTATAATCGGGTGCGGGTATCCCGCCCAACAACTGGTCACTAGCCACTGGTCACTGGTCACTATCTCGACAAATTCCAATTTGCCAAAAAGGCTTTCACACATTTTGTGTGAAAGCCTTTTTAATGTTGCAGAAAGTCTAAAATCAGTTTGTTCTTCTTCGGGCTGGTGTTGGAAGCGGAGTGATGCCCTTTCACAAACAGCAGCACGCAGCGCGGAATATTGCGGGCAATCCGCTCGGTGTGCTTTCTGTAAATCAAATCGTTTGTTCCCGCAACGACCATCGTATCCGGCTTCAAGCGCGTCAGCGCCGCGTCGGAAAAATATGGGTCGTTCACCATTAATCCGAGCATCTCCCGTTTGCCTTTGGCAGCAGGGGAGTGGCTGAGCTTTGTCAGCCGGTAGCCTGCGGTAATCGGCAGCTGAAAATACGCTTTTACCCCCTTGGGGTCTAAGTTGGCGCCGTTGAGCACCAAGTGACGGACTTTTTTAGGGTATTTGAGCGCGAATGCCAGCGCGATGTTGCCGCCGTCCGAAAAGCCGATGATATCCGCTTTTTCGATATGCTGCCGCTCCATAAAGCCGTATAAATCCTCCGCAAACTGGCGGATGGTGAAAGGCTTTGTGCCGCGCGGCGTCTTGCCGTGACCGCGCGTATCCAGCGCATAAACGTGAAAATACGGCGCCCATTCGTCTATCTGGCTGCGGTATTCCTCGCTGCTGCCGCCGTTGCCGTGCAGCAGAATTAAAGTGGTACCTTCGCCCTTTTCAATATAATAATGTTTAATATCCATCTTATTTCAGGAAGCCGCTGATAATCTGCTCCTCTGCCTCCTGCTCGGTCAAGCCAAGCGTCATCAGTTTAATAATCTGCTCGCCGGCAATTTTGCCGATGGCAGCCTCGTGAATCAGCGCCGCGTCAATATTGTTCGCCTCGAGCTGCGGCACAGCCAAAATTCTGGCGTCGTCCATAATGATGGCGTCGCATTCCGTGTGGCCGTTGCACTTGGCGTTGCCGACGATGATGCTGTCAAATTTCTGATAGGAATGATCTCTTGCGACGGAGCGGGAAATCACGTCCGCGCTGGAATCCTCGCCGTTGAGCTTGGTGATATAAACGCTCTCGGCGTGCTGGTCGCCGTGCGTCATCAGTCGTTCGCGCACGAGCATTGTCGCGCCCTTTTCGAGCTCAGATTTCGTGGTGCGCACAGTGGAGTCAACGCCCTTAATCTGCACCATTTCCATCTCAACGGTGCTGCCCTCCTCCTGATAGACCTCAGTTTGCGGGTTGAGGATGCGCTTGCCGGTGCCGTTGCCGCTGCCGTAATGCTTTTCCACATACTTCACGTGCGAGTTTTTGCCCACAAAAAAGCGGTGAATGCCGTCGTGCTGGCTGTCATGCGCGCCGCAGTTGTCAATGCCGCAGCCGGCGACAATCGTCACATCGCAGTCGTTGCCGATGAAGAAATCGTTATACACCGTCTCCTTGATGCCACTCTCGCTGACAACGACAGGAATATGCACGGTTTCGCCCTTGGTGCCGCTTTTGATGCGGATGTCAATGCCGGGCTTGTCCGTTTTCGTGGTAATGTCAATATTTTCCGTCGTGTTGCGCGCCGCGAGCTGCGAGTTGGCGCGGATGTTGTATGCGCCCTTCGGGACGGCGTGTAAATCGGCGATTTCCGCAAGAAGTTTACTCTGAATATCGTTGACAAAATCCATATGCACCCTCCTTACTGCTCCAGCATCGTGCAGCTGCCGACAGCGGAGGCAGTACCGAGCAGCTGGGGAAGGATGTCCTCCTTCTTGCCCTGCTTGGTGATTTTGCCGCTGTCAATCACGACGATTTCATCTGCGATGTTGAGAATTCTCTCCTGATGAGAGATGATTAAAATGGAATTGCTGCTTTCCGCCTTCATGCGTTCAAACACGGCAATCAGGTTGTTAAAGCTCCACAAATCAATGCCTGCCTCCGGCTCGTCAAAGACGGAAAGGCGCGTGCTGCGCGCCAAAACGGTGGCAATTTCAATGCGCTTGAGCTCGCCGCCTGACAGGCTGGCGTTTACCTCGCGGTTAATATAATCCCTCGCGCATAAGCCGACCTTTGAAAGATATTCGCACGCAGCGGCGACGGACAGCTCCTGCTTTGCCGCAAGGCGCAGCAGGTCGATGACCTGAATGCCTTTAAAACGCACCGGCTGCTGAAAGGCAAAGCTGATGCCGAGGTTCGCGCGGTCGGTGATGCTCATTTCGGTGATATCCTCACCGTCAAAGAAGATGCTGCCTGCCGTCGGCTTTTCAATTCCGGCGATGAGCTTTGCCATTGTGGACTTGCCGCCGCCGTTCGGACCGGTAATCACAACCAGCCGATTGTCGCCAATGGTCAGGCTGATATCCTTAATAATTTCCTTCTGCCCGCTCTCCTGCGGCACGTCGAAGGAAAGATGTTTCAGTTCCAGCATAAAAATACCTCATAAATTTAATTTGGTTGGCAGTTATATTGTAACGAATTAGCGAAAAAAGTCAACATAAAAAAGACTTGACAGGGGCAAAAAGATGTGTTATGTTATAACTGTGATATGTGAGATAGCACAGTTGTACAACCAAACTCACCATCAGAAAGGAGGCGGCGCTTTGATTTTTATTGATTATCACAGCCGGATGCCTATCTACGAACAGATTAAGGAACAGATTATGATGCTCGTTACCACGGGCGTCTATCAGCCGGATGAGCAGCTGCCGTCGATTCGCGCGCTCTCAGGCGAGCTTAACATCAATGTGAATACGATTAAGCGCGCGTTTTCCGAGCTGGAGCGGGAGGGCATTACCTATTCTGTGCCTGGCAAGGGCGTTTTCATCTCGCCGAATGCGCTCGGCAATACGGCGCTGACGGAGGCGGCTTTGGAAAACATTGCAGCCGCCGTGCGTTCCGGCAGGGCAAAGGGTGTCGGCAAAGAGCGCCTGCTGCAGTTAATTGACGCGATTTACGAGGAGGGACCTAACGATGATTGAGATAAAGAACGTCACCAAACGCTTCGGTGATTTCACCGCGATTGAGGATATTAATCTAACGGTGGAGGAAGCCTCTATCTACGGACTTGTTGGCTACAACGGCGCCGGCAAAACCACGCTTTTGAAGGTATGCGCCGGCATCTATCAGCCGGAGGGCGGCGAAGTGCTGTTTGACGGTGAAAACGTTTATGATAACGGCGACCTGAGAAGTAACATCTTTTTCGTGCCGGATGATTTGTATTTCCCGCGCGGCGCAACGCTTGACAAGCTGAAAAAGTTTTACCAAGGCTATTATCCGCATTTTGACGAAAAGGTATACCGCCGTATGACAGAGGCGATGGGGCTGGATACGAAAAAGAATATCCGCTCCTTCTCCAAGGGAATGCAGCGGCAGGCGGAAATTATTCTCGCGATGGCAACCAGGCCGAAGTACCTGCTGCTTGACGAGTGCTTTGACGGCATTGACCCGCAAAAGCGCAGCCTGTGTAAAAAAATATTTATCGAATATATGGCGGAGACGGGCTGCTCGATGATCATGAGCTCGCACAATCTGCAGGAGGTTGCCGATTTGTGCGACAAGGTGGCGCTGATTAACGGCAAAAAACTGACGATGAACGTTTCCGTTGACGATATCAGCGCGGCGTATGTGAAATACCGCATGATTTTAAACGACGCAGCGGACGCCGAGCTGCTGCGGACAATCCCCAATAAGGGCATTACCATCGACGGCAAGCTTGCGACGATTATCGTTTCATCCGCGGTGGACGAGAGTGCGTTTGCGCACCTGAACCCTGTTCATATCGAGGGCGTGCAGCTCTCGCTCGAAGAGGTATTTTTGAATGAAATGGAGGATAAGGATTATGACATCACCAAAATTTTCAGCGAATAAACAATCCGCCTCATACGATTTCAAGCGCGCGCTGCTGTCGCTCCTGATGCCGGCAGTCGTGCTGACGCTTAGCCTGCTTGTCGTCATCGGGCTGCGGGTGTCCGGCGAGCTCAGCTTTCTGTCCGATAAGCTCATTCCCTCACCGACGGTGAAGCTGGTGTCTGAATGGGATTCCCTTTGGGTTCCGGTCTGGTGCCTGTTCGGCGGCGTGCTCTTTGCCGTGACGAATTTCTATATCATGAGCAAGAGCACGGTCAATTTCTTCCTTTCCGCCCCGGTGGACAGACGCACACTATTTAAAAACCGAACGCTGGCTGCCCTGCTGCTCGGCGCCGTAGCCATCGGACTGAACGTGCTGATTTCGCTTGTGATGAATTTAGTGGTGATTAAAGTATTCCCGGGCTTCATCATCAAAATGGCGCTGGCTGTTTTTGCGGAATGCTATGTGTATTTCCTGGCGGCATACGTTATTATGACCATCGGCATTTTCACCTGCTATACCATTGTGGAAGGCTTCTTCTTCGGCGGCGGCTTGCTGCTGCTCCCGACGGTGGTTATCTGGTTCCTTAATTCCGCGTTTACGGTGTTTCTGAACGGCTATGCCGGACGGCAGAGCAGTTATATGTTTGACAGCTATTACGGCAGTACCTTCTTAAAACCCGGGCTCGGCATATCGCTGTCGATACTGAATCCGCTGTTTTTCGGCAGGGCGTTCGGCGCAGAGGATGTGGATGACAATATCATTGCTCTTGCCAACGCCGGCTACACGAACGGCGTGACGGATTACGTTGACGGCGCCATACATGCCGCTTATGACCCCGCCGTACTGCCGGATAAAAACTATTTACTGCCCGTTCTCATCTGGGCGGTGCTGTGCGTGCTCGGATTGCTGTTTGCGCGGTATCTGTTTATTCACCGCAAGGCGGAAAAAACGGCAATTAACGGCTCCTCGCCGTTTGCCACCCATCTTTTTGCGGCAGAAGCGGCGCTGGCTGCCGGCTGGATTGGCTGCCTGGTGCTGGACAGCAGAAAGGAAAACGGCACCAAAACCTATACCGCGATGATCGGTCTGACAATCGGCATCCTGCTTGTCAACCTCATTGTGCTTGCCGTTGCCAAGCGGCAGGTGATTTTCAAAAACAAAAAGGCGTATCTCGTGCCGCTCGGCGTGGCGTGCACCGTGCTGGTGCTGACGGCGGCGCTGCATGGCGGCGGGCTCGGCTATTCTGCCTATGCGCCGGCAGCGGAGGATGTTGCAT
>CALGGQ010000059.1 GCA_937915775.1 uncultured Clostridia bacterium
CTCCGGCGGGCCGACGCTCGTCGGCATGATGTCCAGCGCCCTTGGGGATGACCTGAAACGGGGTATCCTGTCCGGGATTCTTTTCCCCATTCTCCTGCTCGTCGGGATTCTGCTGGTAAAGAAAACCGGCAGCAAAAAACCGTAACGGCACGGCAGATACAGAAAGAAAGGACAGAAGCTGCCGTTCGGCTTCTGCCCTTTCTTTTACTGAAGAATCGCTCCCTTGTCTGCCGAGCTGACCAGCTTGGCATAACGGGCGAGATACCCGGTTTTGATCTTCGGTTCCGGGCATACCCACGCTGCTCGGCGCTTTGCCAGTTCTTCTTCCGATACTTTCAGCTCAATTTTACAGTTGGGAATGTCGATTGCGATGAGATCGCCGTCCTGTACCAGTGCAATGGTGCCGCCGGCAGCAGCCTCCGGGCTGACATGCCCAATGGAGGCGCCGCGCGTTGCGCCGGAAAAGCGCCCGTCGGTAATCAGTGCCACACTGGAGCCCAGCCCCATTCCGACAATGGCCGACGTCGGGTTCAGCATCTCACGCATTCCCGGGCCGCCCTTCGGCCCTTCATAGCGGATAACCACCACATCACCGGCAACAATTCTGCCGCCGTTAATCGCTGCAATCGCGTCCTCCTCGCTGTCAAAGCATTTAGCCGGACCCTTGTGCTGCAGCATCGACTGCGCCACAGCGCCTTTTTTCACAACGGCGCCCTCCTCGGCAAGATTGCCCTTCAGCACGGCGATGCCGCCATCCTGTGAGAACGGGTTATCCAGTTTTCTGATGATAGTACCGTCGGCATCGGGTGCCGCAGCAATTCTTTCCGCCACCGTACCGCTGACGGTCAGACAGTCTGTATGAATCAGTCCGCCGCTTGCCAGCTCCTTGAGCACCGCCTGCATACCGCCGACATCGTTTAAATCCGTAATGAATACGGAGGACGCCGGATTGAGCTTGCAGATTTGCGGCGTGGTGTTGCCCATATCATTGAGCTTTTGCAGGTCGATATCATGACCGGCTGCGTGCGCAATCGCCGTTAAGTGCAAAATGGTATTGGTGGAACAGCCGATTGCCATATCGCAGCGCATCGCGTTTTCAATTGCCTGCTCGGTGATAATATCGCTCGGCTTGATGTCCTGCTCCAGCAGCGCCATCACGCGCTCGCCTGCCATTTTGGCAAGCCGCAGACGGGCGGAATAAACCGCCGGTACCGTACCCGAGCCGGGCAGCGACATACCGATTGACTCCGTCAGGCAGTTCATCGAGTTCGCCGTATACATACCGGAGCACGAGCCGCAGGTCGGGCAGGCGGTAAACGCCGTCAGCTCCAGGTTTTCATCGCTCATTTTTCCGACCGCGTTTGCGCCGACATATTCAAACTGCTCGGACAAGCCGATAGGATTCTTCGTTTCGGTGCTTTTGCCCGGCAGCATCGGACCGCCACTGATAAAGATACACGGCAGGTTCAGCCGGCACGCTGCCAGCAGCATACCCGGCACGATTTTATCGCAGTTCGGGATAAAGACAACCGCATCCAGCGGATGCGCCGTCAGCATCACCTCAATGCTGTCTGCAATCAACTCGCGCGAGCAAAGGGAGTATTTCATACCCCGGTGGTTCATGGCAATGCCGTCGCACACGCCGATGGTGTTGAATTCAAACGGCACGCCGCCGGCGTTACGGATACCCGCCTTCACCTGCTCAGCAATTTTATCAAGATGCATATGGCCGGGAATATAGTCGCTCTTGGAATTAACTACCGCAACAAACGGCCGCTTCATCTCCAGCTCGTCTATGCCAAGCGCGCGCAGCAAAGACCGGTGCGGCGCTCTTGTCGGCCCTTCTTTTATTAAATCAGATCTCATATTTCACCTTCAAAAATCGAAATCATTTTTCTTATTTATCGTTAAAAAGAAATTCGTCAAGATTTATATCCGATTCTTTAAAGTTTCTTTCGCGCTGCGGTGTCTGATTGTTGCCGTTTGAATTGTCGAACTTTGTTTCTTCACCTTTTCCTGATTTTGAAGAAAAGAGCGGTTTCATTGTCGGGAACAATAAGACGTCCCTGATGGAATAGCTGTCCGTCAGCAGCATCACCAATCGGTCAATGCCGATGCCGAGACCGCCGGTCGGCGGCATACCGTATTCCAGCGCCGTGACGAAATCATGGTCAATCATATTCGCCTCGTCATCGCCCGCCTCGCGCAGCTTCATCTGCGCCTCAAAGCGTCCCATCTGGTCAATCGGGTCGTTGAGCTCGGAATAGGCGTTGCCGTATTCGCCGCCGAGAATAAACAGCTCAAAGCGTTCGGTCAGCACCGGACAGTCGGGTTTCCTCTTTGTAAGCGGCGAAACCTCCACGGGATAATCCATAATGAAGGTCGGCTGAATGAGCTGCTCCTCCACAAATTCCTCAAAGAAGGAATTGAGAATATCGCCCCAGGTTGCCTTGCCGTTTTCAATTTCAATCTCTTTTTCTTTTGCGATGGCGATTGCCTTTTCATCATCGCTCATAAAGGACGCGAAATCAACGCCGCTGTATTCCTTGACCGCCTCAACCATCGTCAACCGTCTGAACGGACTTTCAAGGTCAATTTCCGTGCCGTTAAAGGTGATGTGCAGATTGCCGTCGCACACCTCGTTCGCCGCGTTGCGGATCAGCGCCTCGGCAATATCCATCATGCCGTGGTAATCGGTATACGCCTGATACAGCTCAATGCAGGTAAATTCCGGATTGTGACGGACGTCCATACCCTCGTTGCGGAAGTTACGGCCGATTTCATAGACGCGCTCCATACCGCCGACAATCAGCCGCTTAAGATACAGCTCCGTCGCGATACGCAGGTACATATCCATATCCAGCGTGTTGTGGTGCGTAATGAACGGTCTTGCCGCCGCGCCGCCGGGAATCAGGTTGAGAATCGGTGTTTCCACCTCAATGAAACCGAGGTTATCCAGATAATTACGGATAGAGGTGATAATCCTTGAACGCTTGATAAAGGTATCCTTGACATCGGGATTCATAATCATATCAAGATAGCGCTTGCGGTATCTTGTATCCGTATCCGTTAAGCCGTGGAATTTTTCGGGCAGCGGCAGGAGCGACTTGGAGAGCAGGCGCAATTCCTGTGCGTGTACGGAGATTTCGCCCGTCCTGGTCTTAAAAACGAAGCCCTTAATTTCCACGATATCACCGATATCCCACGTCTTGAACGCCTTAAAGACATCCTCGCCGACATCATTCATTCTCACATACGCCTGAATTCTGCCGTTTCTGTCCTGAATATCAATGAAGTTCGCCTTGCCCATATCGCGCCAGGTCATAATTCTGCCGGCGATGGTCACGGTCTCATTTTCGAGCGCTTCAAAGTTGTTTTTGATGTCGTCGCTGTGGTGCGTCTGTTCGGCAATCGTAATCTCAAACGGGTCGTTGCCCGTTGCCTGCAGCGCCTTGAGTTTGTCCACACGAATCTGCTTTTGCTCGTTTTCGGAGAGAACAACCTCCGCCATCGTCATCGGAGCGGCGTTCGCGTTGTTGCCGATTTTTTCGATGATTTCCAGCACTGCCGCCTCGTTGTCCGCTTCACCGCTGAGGGCGGTGTCACCCGTTTGCAAAAACAGCGTAAACTTTACCTTATCGCCCGCTGCTTCCACCAAATACTTCGGATTGGTCTTTTCCTCATCACCCTGCAGCGTGTTCTGCACCTTCATACGGCTGTTCTTTTTGACCGCTTTCACGCCTCTTTTGCACGCATCCTCCTTATCAAAAACCGGAGATACGCCGACTGCCGCATCGTCAATGAACAGCGTAAACGTAAAAGTGCCGTCACCCGCCTTGGTGATTTCAAACCTTCCTGCCATAGTCTTTACCTCAAAAAATTATCTTTCAATCTTCTTAATTTCAAATTCAATGTTGCCGATGGGGGCTTCCACCACCACGGTCTCGCCCTTCTTCTTGCCCATCAGCGCCATGCCGACAGGGCTTTCGTCAGAGATTTTGCCGTTTGCCGGGTCGGACTGCGAGAAGCCGACAATTTCATACACCAGCTTCGCCTTATCGTTTTTACGCACAACCGTTACCTTGGCGCCCATTGAAACGGCGTCCTTATCCACTGAGTCAATGATGACCGCGTGGTCAAGCTGATATCTCAGCTCGGTAATACGCGCTTCAATTTTCGCCTGCTCGGACTTTGCCTCATCATATTCACTGTTTTCCGAAAGGTCGCCGTAGGAACGCGCTACCTTCAGCTTTTCCGCGATATCGTCTCTGCCCTTGCTTTCCAGATATTCAAGCTCTGCCTCCAGCTCGGCTTTGCCGGCTACTGTCATCTTAAAGACTTTTGCTGCCATATTGATTAACTCCTTTAAATTGAATTTGTTAATTTTTAACTAATTAATTATATATTATATATTATGTAAAGTCAATAATGAAAAATGCGGAGTCCGCAACACAAAAGAGGGCTATGAGCCCTCCTTTTGAACATTGATTTTGTTTCTGCGCCGAGCAAGCCGCGGTTCCACGGTTTCCTGATACAGGATAATCACGATTGCCGCAAACGGGATGGCAAGGATAATGCCGGCAATGCCCGCAATCTTGCCGCCGAGCAGAATGAGCACCAGCGTCCATACGCCCGGGATTCCCAGCGAGCCCTTAAACAGTCTGGTTTTAATCACCGTGCCGTCGAGCGCCTGAATCACGATAATGAACGCGAGGAAGAAAACCGCATTAATCGGTCGGTCCAGAATGAGGAAGAACACGCCGAAGGCGGCGCCGATGACGGGACCGAAGGTCGGAATAATGTTGGTAATGGCGACCAGCACCGCAATCAGCGGCGCATACGGCATACGCATAATCAGCATAAACAGCAGCGTTGCGATGCCGACAATCAGCGCGTCCAGCAGTGTACAGCCCGCATAGCGGATGAACACCTTGTGGCAGCGCAGCAGCAACTCGTTGTGGCGCGCGAGCTTTTCCTCCCTAAGCAGCGCGGTACGCAGGGAAACCATCATCTTAATAATCTCTTTCTTTGCGGCAAGGAAGCAGAAGCCGAGCACTAAGCCGATGGCAAAGTTGGATACGCCGGTACCGATGGTGCCGACCTGGTTGAGAATCGTGCTGATGTTGTTTTTCAGCAGGTCCACACCCTTGTCCATCGCGGTGTCAATATACTGCGAAACATTGTCAAGACTGATGCTGATATTCTTGCTTGCGGCAAAGGCGGTCACGGTTTCAATCAGCCCGTCGAGCTTCGCCGTATAATCGCCCCAATTGGAAACAAGCTTCGTTACGCTCTGCACCAGCGACGGAATCAGCGCGACCAGCAGCAGCGCCAACAGCAGCACGAAACATACGAGCGTGGCAATCACGGAAAAGGCGTGGCGCGAGCGCTCCTTCTTCACTTTAAAGAATACCTTTTTCGCAAAGAAGGCAGCAATCGGGTTCAGCAGATATGCTACGATAGCGCCGATAATGACGGGCGAAATCAGCGATAAAAAGGAATGCAGCACGCCGCCGATGGCGCCGAGATGGCTAAGCACCATATAAAACAGCACTGCCGCGCACAGCGCAAAGGTGTACGCAAACCACGGCTTTTCCAGTAAGGCTTTGATTTTTTTCACGGTATCATCTCCGTTTGGTAAATTCTGACTAAATTATAATATATAATTGCTCATATAGCAACGAAAAAATTTTTGAAAAAAGTTTTGCATTTAATGTTCGTTTAAGAAACAGGGGTTATTCTTTAGTCAACGAAGGGAGATAAGAAACCCTTCAACATGATTTAGCTTTAGATTTTTTCATTTTCATACTCTCCTTAAAAAAGAAAAGCCGTCCGGTTTATCCGGGCGGTTTTTCTTATGTGTTAGTCGTTCGGAATAAAAGCGCTGTGAACGGCGCTGACGGCACGGTCAGCATCGGCAGCGTCAATAATGACGGAGATTTTTATCTCAGAGGTGGAAATCATCTTGATGTTGATACCGCGCTCATACAGCGCTTCAAACATCTTGGACGCGGTGCCCGGATGCGATTCCATGCCGGCGCCGACAATGGAAACCTTGGCGATTTCCGTATCGCACACAATCTGCGCACCCTCGAGCACAGGCAAATCCTTCAGCATTTCAACTGCAACAGGACCGTTTTCCTTGCTGACGCTGAACACGATATCCTTGGTGCCGTTACGCCCAAAGGACTGTAAAATAATATCCACGTTAATCTGCTTGGCGGAAAGCTGTGAGAAAATGCGGAAGGCTACACCCGGGCTATCCTGCACGCCGAGGATGGAGACAAGCGCCACATCCTTATCCTTTGTTACGCCGCGAATTAACATTTTTTCCATTTTTGCTACCTCCTTAACGATGGTTCCCGGAACGGGGTTGAGGGACGAAAGCACCTCGAGCTTAATCGAATATTTCTTTGCCATTTCTACCGAGCGGTTGTTGAGCACCTGCGCGCCGAGCGTGGCAAGCTCAAGCATCTCATCATAGGTGATTTCCTTGAGCTTTCTGGCGCCCTCGACCTTGCGCGGGTCGGCGGTATAAACGCCCTCAACGTCTGTAAATATCTGGCATTTGTCTGCGTGCAGCGCTGCCGCAATGGCTACCGCAGAGGTATCCGATCCGCCCCTTCCGAGCGTGGTTAAATCGTCATAGCGGTTAATGCCCTGGAAGCCGGCGACCACCACAATATTATGCTTGGCAAGCTCTGCCTGCATCCGGTTGGGCTTGATATTTTTAATGCGGGCGGAGCCGTAAACCGAATTGGTGTTAAAGCCCGCCTGCCAACCGAGCAGACTGATGACGGGATAGCCGAGGCTTTCAATCGCCATCGCCAGCAACGAGATGGAAATCTGCTCACCTGCTGCCATCAGCTGGTCAAGTTCTCTTTTCGGCGCCTTCGGATTAATCTCCGCCGCCTTTTCAATCAAATCGTCCGTGGTGTCGCCCTGCGCGGAGACGACCACAACGACGTCGTTACCTTCCTTATAGGTGTCGCCGACGATACGGGCGACATTCTTCACGCGCTCGGCGTTGGCTACCGAGGAGCCGCCGAACTTCTGCACAATAAGAGCCATATTTCCTCCGATTATGTCAATTAATAGTTTGTCACTTTGATAATATTGATGACGTCCATAGCGCCGAGCTTTTCACGCAGGCGGTTTTCCGTCATCTCATCGGTGATGAAGGCAATTTCATTAGAGGGCTGCCCGTAACGCCTGAGGAATTTGACGTTTTTCAGTGCCTTCTTCGCGTCCGCCTCCGTTGCTCTGGCGCGGACATAGAATTTCATGACCACATTGTCTTTATAGACAATCACATAATCCTCACTGCCGGCGCCCCAGCCGAAAATCTTGCGGCGCTCGGTGTGCTTAGCGGCGTCCACCATATCGGCAACAACCGCCGATGCGGTCGGCATTTTACCGGCGCCTCTGCCGTAAAAGCAGACGTCGCCGACGGAATCGCCGCGGACTAAAATTGCGTTATAAACGCCGTTGACGCTTGCCAGCTGCGAGCCTTCAAACACGACGGCAGGGCTGACGAAAGCGGCAATGCTGTCCTCATCAAAATTGAATAGCTGGAGGGATTTG
>CALGGQ010000060.1 GCA_937915775.1 uncultured Clostridia bacterium
AGGTGATGACGGGAATGAGCGAGTTCTTGAGCGCATGCTTGAGAATGACGTTGCGCTCGGAGACGCCCTTGGCCTTGGCGGTGCGGATGTAGTCCTGTCCCAGGACGTCGAGCATGGAGGAGCGTGTGAGGCGCGTGATGTAGCTCATGGGATAGAGCGCCAGCGTGACAACCGGCAAGATGAGACCGGCGCGGGACGAGCCGTTGGCCGGAAGCCACTTGAGATGGATGGCAAACAGGATGAGCAGCAGAGACCCCATGATGAAGGACGGCATAGAAACAAAAGCTGTTGTAATAACCATAATGACCCGGTCCAGGATCGTGTTTCTCCGCAGAGCCGCTACAGCGCCGAGAACAACGCCTATGATCAAAGCCAGAAATGCAGCGATCACGCCAAGCTTCACAGAGGTCCTCAGACCGTCTGCCATAATATCAATGACCATACGGCCGCGCTGCTTCAGGCTCGGGCCGAAATCAAACTTCGTCACGATGTCTTTTAAGTATGTACCGTACTGCTCCATCAGCGGTTTATCCAGTCCGTACTTCGCCTCCATCGCTGCCTGCACCGCCGGCGTCGTCGCCTTTTCACCGACGAACGGTCCGCCCGGCACTGCGTGCATCACAAAGAAGGTTACCGTAATGACTACCCAAACCGTAAAAATGGCAAGCAGAATACGCTTTAAAATGTAAAGTAATGTTTTAGAATTCATAATAACCTACCTAACTGAAACTAAACACCTATATATTTATATAATATATAGCTCATAACTTGATTTATTATAGCACACCGTGTGAAAAATTCAATATAATTTAGCGAAATAAAGTATTAAATCGTTAAATTGCAACATAATATACAAAAATCAAAGCCGTTTTCAAGGCAAAATTCACAAAAAACAGACAGGATTGTCCTGTCTGTAAAAAGATTATACGGTTTTGGCAAAGTCAACGCACTGCTCGAAGAAGCGGCAGCGCGCCTCATTTGTCAACGTCCAGCGCCAGCCCGTGTCTGTCTCCGTCATCGGATGCTTATCGGAAGCGAGCAACACGGATACCACATTTAAGCCGAGATACTTGCCCACGCTATAGAGCGCAGAGGTTTCCATATCCACGCCGACAGCACCCTTTTCACGCCAAAGAGCTTCTTTGAAAAAGGTCTGGCGGTACACGGCGTCCGTTGAAACAACCGGAAGCACCTTTGCATCGGTAATGGCTTGCTGTGCTTTCTCCAGCAGCGCCGCATTCGGCTCGGCAAAATTAAGGCTCTCATAGTAATGCAGCGAGGTACCCTCCTCCGAGAACGCCTTGTTCGGAACAATAATATCACCGCTTTCCACTTCGGCACCGAATGCGCCGAACATTCCGACGGCAACGACGTTTTTCACGCCGAGCGCCGCCAGCGTTTCCAGCGTGTCAGCCGCCTGCGGTGCTCCCCTGCCGCCATCGAGAAAACAGATTTCGTCATCTTTCAGCCGATAAATCGGGCAGGCATTCAGAAAGCGCGGGAATTTTTTCGTCAGCAATCGGCATTTATATTTCAGTTTCATATATGCCACGCCGCTGTGCATATAGAATAAAATTGCCGTTTGCGGCAAGCTACCGCAGCCCTTTTTATGCCCGCTTGCAATATGCTTTTGGGCGGTAATGATTGGTTCAGTCAAATCCTCTTTGTACTTCCACATCGTCCTGTCCTCAATATAAATTCGTTATCTCCATCAGGGAATTCACGGTGTTATCCGGGATATCTGAAGCCGATTGATAAGCGGCAAAGCCCTGCTTCACCCAAACGGTTTTCATGCCAAGCTGCTTGGCGGGAAGAATGTCGTTATCCAGCCTGTCACCGACCATCACGGCATTCTCCGGCAGACAACCGGCGCGCCGTAACGCCATTTCGAATATAGCCGGATTTGGCTTTTCAACACCTGCTTCAGCCGAGGCAAGCACCAAATCAAAATACCTGCCGATTCCCCAATCGGCTAAGCGCTGTGCGCTGCCGGCAGACTGATTGGCAATGATGCCGAGATGATAACGCTCTGACAGCGTTTGCAAAACGCCTTCGGTAAACGGATACGGCTGTTCCAGCTCCTTGTGCCACTCGGTTTTATGCAAGCCGAAAAACGCTACCGCCTGCTTATACGGATTATCAGACGTGGCCGCAAGCTGAATGACCTTGTCTTTAAAAGTTTGATAGGATATGCCCGTGCCGTCTGTCGTTTCGCGATAACGCTTTTCATAGCATGCGCTTTCATCCACCAGCGTGGAGCCGATATCAAAAAACAGCCACTGTATTTCTGGTGAAATCGCTTTTGAAAAATAGTGTAACGTCTGCACCATCGTGCCATTCTCAAGCATTCGGTTAATTTCACTGCTGTCAAGCCATTTAACCTGCGCCACCTCATTGGTGGTAGCCCTGTCTAATGATACCTCGCCGTCATATGGAAACACCCAGACATCAAGAATATCATTGAATGGCTTCCCACCGACGGTTTTTCGAATGCGGGAAAACGCAAGCGTTCCCTCGGCAGGATGCAAATCAATGCCGACTTCCTCTTTCACTTCTCTCACGGCGCCTTCCAGGCTGCTTTCCCCTTTGAGAACTGAGCCGCCGACCGTCTCCCACATCAGCGGAAACTGTTTTCTATCTGCGCTGCGCTGAGAAATCAAGAATTTACCGTCACTTCTTCTGATCCAGATATGGACAACGAGATGATAGGCATTTTCAGGCAGTTTTTCACAGCGTATATGCTCGCCGATAACCTCTCTGTTTTCATTATATAAATCCCAGATTTCCATATGTCCTCCCTGTTTAACAGTCATCTGTTATGGTTTCACCGCCGTCATTCATTTGTTTGACACATTGTACCATAAAACAAAGGGCTAAGCAAGATGCTTAGCCCTTGGCTGTGTGTTATTATTATGAAAGGTTGTCGCTGATAATCCTGAAGATATCCTCGTGGGTAAAGACGCCCTTGCCAACGAGTACCTTGAAGTAAGCGCCATTGAACATATCGAACTGCTCCGGCGTCAGGTAATCGGCGAATTCCTCGTAGGTATAGAGACCGTAACGCTCAATATCCGCCTGCATCTGCGCCTCATCGTACTTCATACCGTCACCGATGGCGAAGTATTCGAAACGTCCGGTGTAATCCTCACCCGTCATCGAAAGCATATTTTCAACGATGAAGTTTTCATTATACGCCGTCTGGATGGAATAGGAACCGACATTCTCGTGCGTTACCGCATAATCCGTCAGTGTGACCTCGGTATTGGTACCGTCGGCATTCTGCTTGATAAATTTGTCTCCGATATAGGAAGCCACATTATCCTCGGTGATGTAGGCATAGGTGTTTTTATCCGTATCAAAGAAGCCGTGCTCCTTGATGGTACGCACCTCGGTGCCGTCGCTGAAGTGCAGCGTCAGTACGCGCCATTCATCTGTGCCGTGATACCAGTGAAGGACAACCGGCTGCGCCTCATAGCAGCCTCTCCACATACTCCAGGTCATCACCATATCGCCAACTTTAACGTCCTCAATCGCCTTCTGCGAGCCGTCCGCCATTGTGACGAGCGTGCCGTCCGTGACGCAGGAGCTGTAGGTCATCGCGCCAAACTTATAATAAATGTAGTAATAATAGGTGGTGCCGTCGTTGGAAACGTAGTGATACTGCACCAGATGGTTGGAAGCGGTGTTATCCTTCTCAATATCATTGGAGGTATAGCACACACCGAGATTATTCTTGGCATACTTATAATACTGCGAGTTCATCGACCTTGCATACGGCGAGGTACCGCTCCAGGTCTTTTCACCGCTGGCGCAGGTGAAGTACGCCGTATTCGGACCTGTCGTAGCGCTGTTGCCGTGCGGCCAGGTGGAAGTGCTCTTGGAATATTCATACTGCTGCGCACCGGTTTCCTGATTATAATCAATGATATGCAGCTCGCTGAATACCGGCGCGAAGTAATAGCCTTTGCCGCTGGAATAAGCAGTGTTACCGTTAGAGGAAGTCGGATTGACCGTGACAATCGGGTAATATACGGTCTGACCGGCTACAGTTGTGCTGCCGATGGTGGTGCTGGTGGACGATACATCGGGCATAACGTAGGTCTTGCTGTCCGTACCGATAACCTTCTTGGCGGCGTAGTTACCCGCTGCGCCGTCATAGGTAAAGGAAGCATAGTACGTTACGTCGTCCGGCTCCACCGCCGTCACGCTGATGTTCACCGTCTTGGTATAGGTCTTACTGAAAGCTGCGCCGTTCAGCGTGTAGTTATACGGGTCGGTATAGGTATAAACCACCTGATAGTCGCCGCTTTCCGTAAAGGTAATGGTGCCGTTAGTGTAATCCGTGTTGTTCATCGTAACGGTATAGCCGAGCGTATTGCCGTTCTTCGCCGGCGTCAGAATCATCGGATCCCACGTGAACGCAGAGGAAGTGTTCTCCTTATCAAAGGAAATCTGAACGCTCTCGGTAGTACTGTCATAGTAGCAGTAACGGTTACTGCCCTCCGTCTTGGCGATATAGTTCTTCGTTGTGTAATCGAAGGTCGGTGTCGGCGGAATCGGATACTGACCGTTGACGGTTTCGTCATAGGCAGGAGCACTTAGCAGTGCAGGCGTAGCGCTTGCTGTCTTCAGCGTATAAATCGTACCCGTTAAGCTTGTCACCGTTTTTTCAACATAGCCGTAGTCATTGCCCGTCTGGTCGTCAACTGCCGCCGCTGCCTGTGCCGCCGTAATACTGCCGGAATCGGTTACAAAGAAGATACCCATATTCAGATACGTACTGCCGCTATAGGTATAAGCGTAAGTAGAATCGTTATAAATCGAGTTCAGAATGCTGCTGTAGGTGCTCGGCAAATCACTCTTTTTCAGATAGTTATACTGCGTAAAGGTACCGAGCAGATGAATCTTGCAGCTTGCCGTCTTGGGACGGATACCGAGTCCCTTCAGCCCGCCGCGGTCAGACGTCTGTGTAACGCAGTTTTTCAGCATAACGTCGCCGCCGCCGATATCAATATTAGCAATCGCGCCGCCGGCAAAGGTACTGTTCTCAAAGTAAACCGTACCGGAGTCAATCTGCACGGC
Organism: uncultured Clostridia bacterium; assembly: GCA_937915775.1. GTDB lineage: Bacteria > Bacillota > Clostridia > Oscillospirales > Acutalibacteraceae > Eubacterium_R. The sequence goes on from CALGGQ010000060.1 coordinate 5,083, forward strand.
GTTCTTGGTTTCGGAAACGTAAGAATTAAAGATATTGGCATCGCCGATAATCCAGATGCCGGGCGCATAATACTGATTTGTCTGCCCGGAGGTAACGGCGCTCGGATATACATAGCCCAGCAGCTTGGCATTATCAATGCTGCCGCCGCCGCTCATTGTGATATAGGCATTCGCTGCACCGGAGAAATCCGTTCTCGTATCAGTTACGCTGAAGCCGTTACCGTACAGTGTCTTTTTGTTATTGATTGTAATCTTTGTACAGTTTACATCGCCCAGCAGCACCGCATTGTTGGAGGTGATGTTAGCGAGGGTGGCACCGGCGGCATAGTTCGTACCGGCAACCGCCTCCAGATACAGCGTTGCGGAGGTATAACCGTTATGCTTCACCGTTAGCTTCACAACGCCTGTACCGCTGAGTTTTACCGTTGCAGCAGTCCAGTCGGACGTATTGGCGGTAAAGGCACCGGCAGCAGTGCCTGCTACGTTTTCAACCGTTACGGTTACCTTGCTGCTGTCAATCGCCGTGTTGGCATCATATGCCGTAAACAGGCTGCCAAGTGCAATATTGTTTGCTGTACCGGCACGGTAGAGATAATCCTCCACGTTCGGCAGCTTCACAACAATATTGAGTGCCGGAATTGCCTGCGTTTCGGTTGCATCGCAGCGGGAACAGGTTCTGGTCTGCTCACCGGCAGTCGTTGCCGTCGGGGCAGTGGTGACAGTCCATGCGCCGAAGCTGTGGCCAAGTGCGTCAGTCTGATTGTCAGTGTAGCTGTCGCCACAGCGGGTGCAGGTGTAGGTCGTATAGCCGTTTGCCGTGCAGGTCGGAGCGGTGACTACCGTTTCATAATCGTGACCGAGCGGAGCAACGGGCTGCGTTTCCGTTGCATCGCAGCGGGAACAGGTTCTCGTTTCTGTGCCGTTCTCGGTGCAGGTAGGCTCTGTGGTGACTGCCCAGTCGCCGAAGTCGTGACCAAGCGCGTCAGTCTGATTGTCAGTGTAGCTGTCGCCGCAGCGGGTGCAGGTATAGGTTGTGTAGCCGCCGTCAGTACAGGTGGCTGCCGTTACAACTGCTTCATAATCGTGACCGAGTGCCGGAACTGCTGTCTGCTCACCGGACTGACTGCCGCAGATATCACAATACGAGCCGCCGGTCAAGCCGTCCTCGGTACAGGTGGCGGGAACGTCAGGCATTGCCTGCCATTCGTGGATATCCTCTGTCGCCACAACATTGACCTGATTGGAGTAAACCGTTTTCAGCTCGCCGTTTTCCAGGTAAGTGATATAGCCTCTGACTGCCCAGCTGTAACGGTCGATTTTCTTCATATTGGTGATGTAAGTATCCTTAGCTAAATCATTGAATCGTGATACCAGCATTTTGTTGTTGATATTGACATCAAAGCTCGGATTGAAAGCATCTGCCTTCTTATAGTAGAACAGCATTCCCACGGAGTCAGGAACGATGCTCTGCGGAACAGCGGCCTTCATCACAAACGA
>CALGGQ010000061.1 GCA_937915775.1 uncultured Clostridia bacterium
TCATATCAAAAATCAGAAAGGAAAAACGCTTGTGAAAGTATATCAGATGAACAACGAAAACAACTGTCTTGACAACCAGATGAACAATCAGTGCTCCTGTGGTTGCGGCTGTATAACAAACTGCACTTGTGTCATTACCGGTCCGACGGGTCCGACAGGTCCTGCCGGCGCCACCGGCCCGCAGGGTGTACAGGGTATCCAGGGCGTGCAGGGTCCGCTCGGTCCTACCGGCCCGCAGGGCATCGCAGGTCCCGTCGGTGCAACCGGTCCGACCGGTCCGCAGGGTATTCCCGGTCCTAACGGCGCTGCCGGTGCAACGGGTCCGACTGGCCCCACCGGTCCCCAGGGTATCGCCGGTGCTACCGGCCCGACAGGTCCCGCAGGTGCGGCAGGTTCCGTCGGTGCAACGGGTCCGACAGGTCCCGCAGGTGCGGCAGGCTCCGTCGGTGCCACCGGTCCGACCGGCCCGCAGGGTATCCCCGGTCCCGACGGCACAACGGCTACGAATGCCTACGCCAACTTCTATGCCATTAACACAGAGGACAATCAGGACGCCATCCCGCCCGAGGGAATCATTGAATTTCCGCAGGACGGTCCTATCGGCAACACCGATATCGTCAGAGTGACTGACGGCACCTTCCGTCTGGTCGCTGTCGGTGCGTACCTGGTCACCTTCATCGTCAATGTTGCCAACGCCTCCCAGATTGCGTTAGCGCTGGACGGTGAAACGCTGGAATACACGGCGACGGAATTCTCCACCGGCAACACACAGATTGTCGGCACTTATATTGTCGCCACAACCCAAGCAAACGCCGTGCTGAGCGTCATTAACTACAACGACAATAACCTGATGATGGATAACAACCAGACCGGCAACTCACAGCTCGTGATTGTCAGACTCGCATAAAGCAAAAAGGGCGGCTTGCCGCCCTGTACATAAACACAATCGGAGATGAAAGAATGAAAATAGCCGTTTACGCCATCTGCAAAAACGAAGAAAAATTTGTCCGCCGCTGGATGCAGTCCATGCGCGAGGCGGACGAAATCTATGTTGCCGACACCGGCTCGACGGACAACACCGTTGCCCTGCTGCAAGAGGAGGGCGCCGTTGTCCGCACCATTTCCGTCGTGCCGTGGCGATTTGATACCGCGCGCAATCTGTCGCTGGAATTGGTACCGAAGGATACGGATATCTGCGTTTGCACCGACCTTGACGAGGTGTTTGAACCGGGCTGGCGCGCCGCACTCGAAAAGGCATGGCAAAAAGATACCACCCGTGCGCGGTATCATTATACCTGGTCGTTTCATGCTAACGGCACGCCCGATATCCGTTTTTATCAGGAGAAAATCCACGCACGGAGCGGCTTTCGCTGGATTCATCCTGTGCACGAGGTGCTGCAATACACGGGAACAGCGCCGGACCGTTACGTTACGATTGAGGCGATTCAGCTCAACCACTACCCCGACGCCGCAAAATCGCGCGGTCAGTATCTGCCGCTGCTGGAATTATCTGTGCAGGAAGCGCCCGAGGATGACAGAAACCGGCACTACCTCGGCAGAGAATACCTGTTTTACGGCAGGGGGGACGACTGCATCCGCACCTTAAAGCACCATCTTTCGATGCCGAGCGCTACCTGGCTTGACGAGCGCGCCGCGTCGATGCGCTATATCGCCCGCGCCTACAAGGCAAAAGGCGATTTGGTGCAGGCTAAAAGCTGGCTGTACCGCGCGATTGCCGAAGCGCCGTACCTGCGTGAGGGATACGGCGAAGCTGCCTTCCTCGCCTACGAAACGGGCGACTGGCTCGGCGCGTATGATATGGTCATGCAGGCACTCAGCGTCGCCGAAACGCAAGACACCTACATCAGCGAGGGCTTTTGCCGCGACGGCACGCTATACGATATCGGCGCAGTTGCCGCCTATCATTTAACGCTGTACCGGGAAGCGCTGGCGCTCTGCCAAAAGGCGCTCGCCTTTCACCCGAACGAGGAACGGCTGCAGGCTAACCTTCATCTGATTCAGGCGCAGCTTGCGCCGTCAGCCTGACCTCCTCGCCGATATCCTCAAGGCACAGCACCGTACCCTTTGCCGTGGCGGCGTCCGCACCGAGCGAGACGGCAATTTCTTCACGCACAATTTCATATTCGCCGAAATCCTCCTTTTTTCGCTGTTGGATTTCGTTTTGTAAAAGCGCTTCCAGCTCGCTGTCCGTCAGCACACGCTCTTTAATAAGATACGGTCTGACCGTTTTCATCACCGTACCGACGGGCAGGCTGACGCCGTTCAGCGACAGATAGCGGTACTCCCTGCTGACGTCGCTGTTTTTCATTTCACTGCTGCCCAAAAAAAGCGGTATTTCCAAACCGAAAAAGGCAAGATACCGATATTGATTGACGGCGGTGAACTGCTTCTCCTGCTGCGTGCGGCTGACGGTGAGGCTGAACGGCTCGCGCACCTCGGCAAGATATTCCCCTGCCGCATGGGCAAACAGGTTGACGCCCTTCTCACTCTCGTACACACCGCTCACCAGCAAATCGCCCTTCACCACCGCTTCGCCCTTTTGCTTTACCGCCCAGCCGTCGTGCACTACGGCTTTCATGAGCACGCCGTCCTTTTTGGCTTTGAGGTTGGCATATTCCGTCGGGCGGAAGGTATCGGGGCGCGGCACGGCTTCACTCAGCTCAATCCGCGCCGTTGTGCCGTTTTGGTTGATATGCACCCAGGCGCACTCGTCAAAGGAAGCGAGCATCAGGTTTTCGAGCCTGTCTTTATCAACGCTTTTCCAGCTGACGCCCTCGTGCAGCCCGTTTTCGGCAAGGAAAGAAAGCACCTGCTCCTGCGTCAGCGTTTCACAGCCGACAACCTCCATCTGCCATACAAAGCCGCTGATGAAGCTGACCAGTGCAACAAAGCAGACAAGCCCTGCCGGCAGTCCCCAGCGCCCGCAAAGCTCCCGAAAACGAAACCGCAGCCCGCATTTCCGAATGATACGCAGCCTGCCGCCGTGCGCCCGCGCCACCGCACGCAGATACGGATATAAGCCCGTCGGGCAGCGGGCATACAGCGCTTCGCCCTCACGGCTGACAGCGTAAATATTATAACGCCGCTCATAGCAGTCGTTAATGAAATCTTCGGAAAACCCGCCGCTGAAGGAGAACACGACATACCCCGTCAGCCATCGCAGCAGCCTAAGCATTGCCCTCGAACGAAACAGACAGAATCGTTCCCTCAACGGTGGCGCCCTCGTGCGTGAAGGAATTGATATACAGCCCGTCCCCGAGGAAGCTCACGCAGTATTTGCCAAGGTCGATTTTGATTTTGTCCGGATGGTATTCCACAATCCCCTTCAGCCCTTCTACCACGCATTCCCTGTTGCCGATCAGCTCCAGATGCGGGCTGACGGTATAGGTAATCAGCTCCTCCGTTGTTTTCAGTCGTTTCATCGTATCACCGATACATTATATGATGCATCGCGTCGCATTATCCCCTGTCCTTTTCAAAACGGCTTGCATCTGCTTCTTGACCAATCCACTGATTAATGATAGAATAAATTTGCCAAGTAATTTCACAAGTGAATAATTATGTCTAAATAAGGAGAGAAATGAAAATGAAAAGACTGTTATCCCTGCTGTTAGCCGTATCGCTTATCTTAACAATGTTTTCTGCTTTTGCATTCAGCGCAGAGGCTGCAACCAGCACGAAGGACTATGAATTCTATTATTCAGATGAAAAAAAGGGATATGTCGTTACCGATTATACCGGCAGCGAGATGGACATTACCTTGCCTTCTGCTTATAAAGGGAAAAAGGTTGTAGCTGTTCAATCAATGGGATATGAATCTGCAGCAAAGGTACAATCAATTGTTGTTCCGAAAACTGTTACCACAATTGGCTACGCTGCTTTTAGTGATTGCACTAATCTTGAAAGTATTGAACTCGGTTCCAACGTTAAAAGCATCCACATTTGTTCATTTGGAAGTGCGTATGGCGGAACTAAAAACCTGAAATCCATTACGGTTCAAGAAGATAATTCCTATTATTGTGATATTGACGGTGTTCTGTTTAGTAAAGACGGTACGGTATTATCTAAGTATCCCGCATCAAAGGACGGTAAAACATATACTGTGCCTTCCGGAGTAAAGCGTATTGGTGCATTGGCTTTTGTAAAAAGTAGCAAATTACAAAAAATTGTGCTCCCGAGAGGTGTTATCACACTTGGCGGACAGGCATTCAGCGGATGCTCTTCTTTGAAAAAAATAGTGATTCCGGCAAGTATGAAAGATTTAAGCTATCATACCTTTGAGTGTCCTAAATTAAATGATATTTACTTTGAAGGTACTAAGGCACAGTGGAAAAAGCTATTGAAAACTTATGGAAAGAGTCCTTGGGAGGCTGACACAAGTTTCTTAAATGCTAAGATTCACTATAACTATGTTTATCCTGTTGATACATTCAGCCTTACCGCCGGCAGCAAGCGCTTTACGGTTGACTGGAGCAAGCAGGGCGGCATCGGCGGCTATCAGTTCCAGTATTCCACCGATAAAAAGTTCAGCAAGGGTAACACCCAAACCGTCACCATTAAAAACGCGAAAAAGCTGAGCAAAACCGTGAAGAAGCTTTCCGGCAAGACGAAGTATTATGTCAGAATCAGGACCTTCAAAAAGGTGAGCGGCAAAACCTATTTTTCCGATTGGTCAGCCATTAAATCAGTTAAAACGAAAGCATAACACACAGCCAACACAAAAAGGAGCCTTCCTCAACATCATGAGAAAGGCTCCTTTTCTTATATCATATACTATTTTTTCTGATTGCGGATATCGCTGCCAAACAGACGCATCATCGTATATTCGCCGGAAATACGGCTGGTAATACGCTGGTCATATTTTTCCAGCAGCTCATCAAACTCATAATTCGTACTGATAACGGTCGGTTTGCCCGACAGAATACGACTGTTAATAATATTATACAGCGTCGCCGTGTTGTACTGGTTATCAATCTCCGTGCCCAAATCATCCAGCACGAGCAAATCGCATTCCAGCACCTTGGCTTTATCGTAGTCCGTCGTGTCTCTGCCGAACATTTCCGCGCGCAAGTCCTCGCAGATATTCTGGCTGGTGCCGTAGCAGACGCTGTAGCCCTTATTGATAACCACGTTGGCAATCGCCAGCGACAGATGTGTTTTGCCGAGCCCGGTAGCACCAAGAAACAGCAGATTATTACTCTGCCTGGAAAAATTCTGCGCATAGCGGCGGGAGGCTTCGAAAATTTTCTCGGCTCTTGCCCGCGGCACCACGGCATTCTCCAGCGGTTCATCGCTGTAATAATCCAAACTGAAATTTTCAAAGGTGCAGCGCTCCAGCGGGGCAAAGCGGCTGACCTCCTCGCGCATTAAGTCCTTGAGCAGCTGGACGTGGCAGGCGCACATTCTGCCGCCGATAAACCCCTTGTCCTCGCACGCTTCGCAGATGAATTCGGGCTTCAGCGCGTTTTCGCTGTAGCCGTGGGCAGTGAGTATTTTTCCTCTTTCCGCCACCAGCGCTCTGCTTTTGGCGCGCAGCTCGCCGACCTTTTCCTCCACATCGCCCTTAAAAAAGAACAGCTGCGAAATCTCCAGCCCGATAGCGGACAGACGGCGCTGCAGCTCCGCAATTTCAGGCAGCTCCTTTTTAATTTTATCGCTGCGTATCTCCGCCTCCATGACGGCTTTGTCGCGCCGCTTTTCCAACATCCGCTGCGCCTTCAGATATAACTGAGTGGAATATGCCATATTGCACCTCTATATATCGTAATCATCATTCAAATCCGCTCGTTTCTGGATTTCTTCAATATCAAACGAGGGCTTGGATTTGAGCTTGTTGCCTTTCTTTTCCTCTGCCTTTGGCTGTGCTTTCACATCCTCCGGGGTTTTAAAACCTTTGCGCTGCCATTCCTTGAGAATATTATCCACAACTTTCAGGCTCTGCTGCTCTTTTTCGGTATACTTCTTCATCGTATTGCACGCAAAGAAAATCATATCCTTCGCAAAATCCTTCCGCCAGCGAAGCAGCATTTTTTTCTGTACGGCTGTCGGCTTGCGGAAATCAAGCTGGCACAGCGCGATAACTTCGCTCCACAGCTCCTCGCAGCTCTCCAGCTCCTGCAGCTTGGCAGCAGCCTGCGCCAGCGTATCAACACCGTCGTTCGCCCAGTCCTTTGCCAGCGCCTGCAGGTTGCGGGTGGAAATGCTCTTGCCTGCGTCACGCTCTTTTTTATAGTATTCCAGCAGCGTAATCACCACCGGCACAGGCAACCCGTAATACGTCACCATATTGACCAGATTGCTCTGCATCGACGCGCTCAGAGAGGAGGCTAATATCTGCTCGGCACTTCTGAGCAGGTCGGCAAGCTCGGCGTTTTCACTGCACATCGCCACGATATCACGCGGAGACAGCGTCGGCATCGGAAGCGTTTCGAAAGATTTGTTGCTGTCTGCCGCCTCAGCTGTGTTTTCGGATACGGGCTGCTCTTCATCATTGACGAGAATGCCCTCCTCGAGCCAGTATTCCAGACACTCGCTGACCTTGTCCTCGCTGAGCCCGAGCTGACGGCTCAGCGCCGCTTCGTCGGCAACGCCGCCCTTTGAAAGCAGGAGTAATAGCACTTTTAACTGGTTGCCATCGGCAAATTTCAGCTGCTTTTCGGCAATCTCACTCGGCACGCAAAACACGCCGCCCTGCCAGAATGCGCCCGTCGGCGCCACACGGTATGACATCAAACTCCTCCTTTCGCGGTGTAGATTATTATTGTAGCAAAAAACAGGCTGACTGTAAAGAGAAAAATGGAAACTGGTGTGCATTGATTATCCGCTTGGCATATCTAATCCTATACCTACTGCGACCAAAAGCGTAACGCTTGACTTATATCAGCAATGATGCTAAAATGGAATTGCCAAATATAGTCACAAGTGAATATTTGAAAGTCATAGCCGTATGCTATTTTTATCTCTTTTGATAAAAATGCATGCTCTTATTTGCATATGGTATGACTTCATTATCTATGTGACTATGTTTGGCGACAGTTGAGCTTGCGTTTTTGGGCGTGTAGCTTGACTGCACGCCATTTTTTATTAGTTGAAAACAAAAGGAGAAAAAATGATGGATTATCAAAAACAAAACAGAAGCCAAAAAGAACCAAAATCTTCTGCTGCAAGCACATTGAAAATCATATCGTATATAGTTTGCGCCATTTTAATTGTTGTCGGTGGAGTTGTTGGAGCGTTGGTTGTATCAGATGACGATTATTGGATATTTACAATTCCTGCCGGTGCAATTGTGGGATTTGTTATTGGATTTATCATTACTTTGTTTGTTAGATTTTTGTCAGAGCTTGGCATTAACACAAAGATTACTGCTGAAGCTACGGCAAACGCAAACAAAGTCAGCGAGACAGACCAAATTATGATGTATAAGGAATTGCTTGACTGTGGCGCCATTACACAAGAGGAATTTGATAGAAAGAAAAAAGATTTATTGGATCTTTGATTCAGATACACATTAGTTAATAGACAGGAGAAAACGATGAATAAGAAGAAACCAAAGGTCATATATGTTATAGCGGCACTGTTCTTTGTTATATGTATGGTTATACATATACTTATTGATATTAGATTTAGTATTATTAGTATCCTCGGGGCTGGGTATTATATTGCTTGCACTTTATGCATCGTTTATGCCTTTAAATCAGTTAAGTGTTTACCTTCTGTGGCTGCTGCGTTTTTATGCGCTTGTAATATCAAGACAGTTTTTATGATATATAATGTAGCAAGCGGTAAAACACTTAATTCTATTAGCGGTTACGTTCCCGATCCGGATGAAGTTTTTGAAATGTTTTTTGAGTTATATAATGGCAGATATCCACTGGCAATGCTCATGTTTTTTATATTGTTGGTACAATAAAAGCATAGC
>CALGGQ010000062.1 GCA_937915775.1 uncultured Clostridia bacterium
AGCGCCACCTTGCCAAGGTGGAGGTAGCGAGTTCGAGCCTCGTAATCCGCTCCATTTTTTTATAGAGCATATTTGCTCACAGGCGGCACCATAGCCAAGGGGTAAGGCAGAGGTCTGCAAAACCTTTATCCCCAGTTCAAATCTGGGTGGTGCCTCCACAAGAAAGCAGCTCCAAGTGGGCTGCTTTTATTTTAAAATATAAATTAGTTTTAACATTTTTGTGTAAAATTTGCTATCTTGCGTTCATTGTTTACAGTTTGTTAACAAAAATGACGAAAATCATTGAAAATTATTATTGAATTTTAGGAACTTTAATGGTATACTTTAACCATACTTATAAGGAGGGGACTGCTTTGAGTAAGGAGAAGAAACTCGCTAAGAAGGAAAAAAAGGCTGCAAAAAAAGCCGCTAAGCTCGAAAAAAGCCAGGCTGCTTCATATGCAAAGCTTGTAAAAGATATCGAAAAGAAAAACGCTAAGGCTGAAAAGAAAGCCAACAAAAAGGGCAAACCCTTTGTTCCGGCTCCGATTCCGACGCAGGAGGAGGCTTTTGCAGCGCAGAGCGGCGGCAAGGTAAAGAAGATTATTCTGATGATTATCTTAATCCTCTTAATCGTTTACCTCGGCTATTTCCTGTTTATGTGGTTTAACTACACTGCACCGACGATTAACGTCCTTCCTGATGAAACGACAACTGCCGAAGCCGGCAGCAATGAGCCTGCTACCTATGACAGATACGTCAATGAGCATCAGATTACGACTACACCTGATGTTAGCGTATCTGAAGCGAAGGTTCTGCTCAAGCAGGTACTGCACGATAATTGGTCGAAGCTCGGCTATAGCAGTGACCCGTCCAGTGGTTCTATCAACTACACGTCGAATATCGTCAGCGTTAACAATGTTGATTGCTATGTATTTACGGCAGGCAGCAAAACTTATGCTGTATCGACGAAGCTCTCATCCGTCTATGTGAACAACAACGGCAAGTATGAGCCGCTTACCTTCCATGATACGGATCAGATGTTCTAAAGTACATAAAGAAATAACCCCCGATTCGGGGGTTATTTTTATGTCTGTTAGTTCTTTAAAGAATGAAGCGGAGCGGGGATTTTACCGCCGCGGTTAATGAATTTGGAAGGGGATTTGGTGTTGACCTTCATTACAGGTCCGCTGCCGAGCAGACCGCCGAATTCAAGCTCATCGCCAACCGTTTTACCAATCGCCGGAATAACACGAACAGCCGTAGTTTTGCCATTGACCATACCGATGGCGGCTTCATCGGCAATAATACCGCTGATAACCTCCGGCGTTGTATCGCCGGGAATCACAATCATATCAAGTCCTACAGAGCAGACAGCCGTCATTGCTTCGAGCTTTTCAATGCTCAGTGCGCCCGAACGTGCAGCGGCAATCATGCCGGCATCCTCACTGACAGGAATAAACGCACCGGAAAGCCCGCCAACGCTGGAGGAAGCCATCACGCCGCCCTTTTTAACTGCATCATTGAGCATCGCAAGGCAAGCCGTTGTGCCGGCACCGCCGCACTGCTCCAGACCGATTTCCTCCAGAATATGCGCCACGGAATCGCCGACGGCAGGAGTAGGAGCCAATGACAAGTCGATTATCCCGAACGGTACGCCCAATCTGCGCGACGCCTCTTGAGCGACGAGCTGACCCACGCGAGTAATTTTGAACGCCGTCTTTTTAATCGTCTCGGCTATCTCTGTAAAGTTCGCGCCCTTTAAATCTTCCAGCGCGTGCTTGACGACGCCGGACTTTCGCCGTCCGATATCGCCAAGGTGCTTCTTGTCGGCGGCTCGACCAGAAGATACGCACGGATCGGCGACATC
>CALGGQ010000063.1 GCA_937915775.1 uncultured Clostridia bacterium
CCCTACACGACGCTCTTCCGATCTAGCGAAAAGGCGTCCTCCGTCTGTTTGAGCAGGCGGCACACCTCAACAAAATCCGCCGTAGGCTGCACTTCAAGCGCCAGCTCGGCAGCGTCCTCGCAGGAGGTTTCCTCTTTCAGCAGGAGCAGGATTTTATCCAGCTCCAACGTTTCATAATATTTATTCATACTGATAAACCTTTATAAAATTCTAAGGCGGTCAGCCTGCCGTCCACTCGGGAGAGCAGGTATTTTTCACAAACCGAGGAAAGCAGTTCCAGATTCTCCTCACTGAGTTTAAACGAAAAGAGCTTTGCGATATCCTGCGATAAGCAGATATAGCGAATGGCGGTAATCACGCTCATCGGCACGGTTATCGCGTGATTGCGAAAGCAATCCTTACAGTAAATGCAGCCCTCCTCAATGTCAAAAAACATCGTTTCGCTCTCATAAGTACCGCAGCGGTAGCACGCCAGAATATCGGGCATATAACCGCCGAGGCAGAGCATACGCATTTCGAGCACTGCTTTAATCAGTTTGGTATCCTTGCTGCCCTTACACAGCAGGTGCAGGGCATTGAGAATCAGACGGAGCATTTCGTGCGAGGGCTGCTCCTCCTGCCCCAGATAATATGTAAGCTGGGCAAAGTACTGCGCCAGCGCCAGCCGTTCCAAATCGCCCCTTAAATCGAAGAACATTTCCATCGGCTGTGCGTTATCAATCACATACGCATCCTTGCCCTTGAATAGTTTAAATTCGCCGTAAACAAAAAGCGAGGTGGAGGAAAGATTCTGACTTTTATAAGTCTTGGCGCGACGGACGAAGGCTTTGATAATCCCGAATTCATCCGTTAAAAGAGTGACAAGTCTGTCACTCTCGCCCGTTGTCTGTTCCCGGATAATCAGTCCCCTGACCGTCGTTTGCATCGCTGTCTTCCTGCACCCTCTGCTGTTTATAATTCAGATAATCCTCAACGCTTCCGCTGAGTAAAAACCTGTTCCATAATTCGTCCATATAATCACCTCTCATCATTATCCTATCCGATGAGAGGCAATCAAGTGATGGAAAGTTAATCCAAGCCGAAATTATGAATCAGACCCTCGCGGTTGCGCCAGTCCTCTTTCACCTTTACCCACGTCTGCAGATTGACCTTAATATCAAAAAAGTTCTCCAAATCCTGCCGCGCGTAGGTGGATATTTTTTTTAGCATTTCTCCCTTTTTGCCGATAACCATACCCTTGTGGCTCTCGCGCTCACAGTAAATCGTCGCTTCGATATCCAGAATATCTGCATTCTCGCGTTCGCGCATTTTTTCAATGGAAACGGCGATGCCGTGCGGCACCTCCTTATCCATCAGGCGCAAAATCTTTTCGCGGATAATTTCAGCCGCCAGCACGCGCTCCGGCTGGTCGGTCAGCGTATCGTCCGGGAAAAAGTGCGGCGACGGCTCAGCGAGCTTTTCCATCTCGTCCATCAGCTCGTCGATATGCTCCCCTGTTTCGGCACAGACGGGCACAACGGCGTAAAAATCAAACAAGGCGCTCACCTCGATAATTCGTTTGAGCAGTTCCTCTTTATCCTTCAGCATATCAATTTTATTGATGGCAAGGATAACGGGCGCACCAAGCTTTTTCAGCTTCTCGAGCAGCTCGTATTCGCCCTTTTTGATTTCGCCCTTTGCTTCCGTTACAAACAGGCAGGCATCCACGCCGCCGAGGGAATCGCCCACCGCTTTATACATTTTTTCACCGAGCTTATTATGCGGCTTATGATAGCCGGGCGTATCGGTAAAAACAAGCTGCGTTTCCCCTCTGGTCAGCACGCCCATTATCTTTGTTCTGGTCGTCTGCGGTTTGGAAGAAACGATGGCTATTTTCTGCCCGAGCATCTTATTTAATATCGAGGATTTGCCCACGTTCGGGCAGCCCACAATCGCAATAAACGCTGTTTTCGTCATTCGTTATTCCTCTTCCATATAATAAGAATTATCGCGCTTCAAGCCGATTTTGGTAAGCACGGTTTCTTCCTTCTCGCGCATACGCACCTCTTCCATACCGCCCATTTCGTGGTCATAGCCAAGCAGGTGCAGCATCGAATGAACGGTTAAAAAGCCGATTTCACGCTGCAGAGAATGGTTATAGAGTTCCGCCTGTTCCATTGCCTTGGGAACGGAAATCACGATATCGCCAAGCAGCTTAGCGCCCGTATCGAGATTCGTATCGTACACGCCATTTTCACCGAGCGGGAAGGACAGCACGTCCGTCGGTCGGTCAACGCCGCGGTGCTCGCGGTTGAGCTCGTGAATGATTTCGTTATCCACAAACGATACGGAAACCTCTGCACTGTCAACAAAGCCTTCTTCCTCCAGCACGGCGTGGCAGCAGCGGCGGATCAGCAGACGGATGCCGACCGGAATTTTGACCTCATGCTGTGTGTCCTTGATATAAACTTTCAACTTAGCCATTTCGATTCTTTTTCCTTTCATGAGATTGTGAATTTTTTTGCTGTGCGTTTTTATGTTCATAAGCAGCATAGGCAGTGATAATATCCTGCACGAGCCTGTGCCGCACAACGTCCTTTTCTGAGAACTGGTGGATCTTGATGTCATCGACTGTTTT
>CALGGQ010000064.1 GCA_937915775.1 uncultured Clostridia bacterium
ATAATTCTTCAAATATTTACCCATTGCGGTTTCAGCGGACGACCAATGGTCGTCCCTACGAATCGTTGCATCAACACCTCTAAAAATTCTAATTTGTCTTCGTACGGTACCGCATAATAAACCAGATGATAACGATAATCTGGAACACAATACATATAATAAGGAGGTACAGCACCTTTGCAATCGGGAAGGTCAGCAGCACGGAGACGAACACGCCCCAGATAATACCGCTGACGCTGACGCAGCGCGCCAGCAGGTCGTACCACAGCGTGCTGAACACCGTAGCGATGATAAACGACACGGGAACGGCATAGATAAACGCCAGCCACACCCTGTCAAGCTCCGGCACCAGCAGCTTCAACAGGAAGAACACAACGGACGCCGTCAGCCACGCCAGCCCGATAGATAGTACCGGCACAAAGCGCCTGCGCTCTTTTGCCTTATCAACCGCCGCCGGATTTGCCTCGCTGCATAAATCGTTCATCGTAATGCCGAAATGCTCCGTCAGCTGATAGAGCACATAGGCGTCCGGCAGTCCTTCGCCGCGCTCCCATTTGGATACGGATTTGTCCGAATAATGGAGCAGCTCGGCAAGCTGTCCCTGCGTGAGCCCTTCTTTTTTTCGGTAGTAAGCGAGCTTACCTGCAATCATCCTTTTGAATTCCGTCTCGTTCATTTTATCCCTCAAAAACGGCTGAAATACGTCGTTTCTACTGTGAGTAGAACGGCGCTTCGCCTCAGTAGAATCACTTTTTGTCCGGTAGGTTGCCGCCGCGACACCCCTATTATATAATCAAAGCGAAGAAAAAACAAGGGGTGATTGTATGACAAGAACAAAGCTGGCAGACCGGCAGCTGCCCGGCTATACCAGAGGCGAGGAAATCGCCAATATGACGACGCATATCGTCGGTAGCGCGTTCGGCATTATCGCGCTCGTGCTGTGCGCCGTGTTCGCACTGCTGAAACATAACTATTGGGGCTTTGCCGGCGGGCTGGTTTACGGGCTGATGACCGTTTATCTGTATACGATTTCCAGCATTTACCACGGGCTGATACCCGAAAAGCCGAAAAAGGTCTTTCAGGTGCTCGACCACTGTTCGATTTTTGCAATGATACTCGGCTCCTATGTGCCGATTTTACTGACCGGCGTCAGAGAGCAGAATGTCATCATCTGCATCCTCGTTGCCGTGCTGGTGTTCATCGGTTGCGCCGTGTGCATTCCTTTTACGGCGATTGACCACAAGCGCTATGCCAGAATTTCGATGACAGGCTACCTCGCCATCGGCTGGGCGGCAATCCTGATGCTGTACCCGCTTTACAAGGCATACGGCATTGAGATGGTGCTGTGGCTGCTGGCGGGCGGTGTTGCCTACACGGTGGGCGTTCTCTTTTATGCCAAGGGTGCCAAAAAACGCTATTTCCACACGGTGTTTCACCTGTTCATTCTGGCGGGCAGCGCGCTGCAGTTCGTCGCCATATTCAAATTCTGTATTTTAGGCGCTTTTACACCGATTTATTTTAATTTGTAATCTTTATTAATTACATCATATAGTACGGATTGTGGTGAAAATGACCAACAAAATCCGCCGCCGCAAAGCGATTATTGTACACGAAATAGAAAAAGATTAAAAAACGGTATCAATTTAAAATTATTGTTGAAATTTGTTTTTTATTTTATTATCATAATCGTGTACTTTTGATTTGGTGGTGAAGCGATCATGGATCTCCTCAAGCAGAAAATTCTTGCCGAGGGCGAGGTTTACGAGGGTAATATCTTAAAAGTAGACTGTTTTCTGAACCATCAGATAGATTGCGTGTTTTTGCGCGAAATTGCGAAAGAATTTCATAGGCTTTTTCAAGATGAGGGCGTTAACAAAATCCTGACAATCGAGGCTTCCGGCATTGCCATCGGAACAGCGGTTGCCGAGGAATTTGAATGCCCTTTAGTTTTTGCCAAAAAGACTAAGACCAAAAACATCGCCGGCGATGTTTACACCACCCCGGTGGAGAGCTTTACACACGGGACAACCTATGACATTATGGTGTCCAAGCGTTTTCTCGGCGAGGGCGACAAGGTGCTGATTGTGGACGACTTTCTTGCCGTCGGCAACGCGCTGAGGGGCTTAATTCGCTTAGTGAAGGAAAGCGGCGCCGAGCTCGCCGGCTGCGGCACCGTGATTGAAAAGGGCTATCAGCACGGCGGCGACGACCTTCGTGCCGAGGGCGTCAAGGTGGAAAGTCTGGCGATTGTGGAGTCTATGGACCACGAAACGGGAGAGGTTGTCTTCCGCGACTGAGATTATAACGGCGTAAGCCTTATAATATAAACCAATCAATAATTTTTTGGAGGGAAAGAAATGAAAAACTCAAAGAAACTCGTTGTCATTCTTCTCGCTGTCGTTCTTGCTGTAGCAGGCATCTTCGTTGCTTGCTCCAAGAAGCCGGTTGAAGGCGACACCACAGAACCTGCTGGCGAAAGCACATCCGCTGCTACCGATGAAGGCGCTGACATCAAGGTTGGTTTCATCTTCTTACACGATGAAAACTCCACCTATGACCTCAACTTCATCAACGCTGCCAAAGAGGCTTGTGCAGAGCTCGGCATCAAGGATGAAAACATCATCATGAAGACCGGTATTGACGAGAGCCAGGCTTGCTATGACACCGCTGCCGATATGGTTGACCAGGGCTGCAAGTTCATCTTCGCTGACTCCTTCGGTCACGAATCCTACATGATTGAAGCTGCCAAGGCTTATCCGGACGTTCAGTTCTTCCACGCTACCGGTACCAAGGCTCACACCGAGAAGCTCGCTAACTATCACAATGCGTTTGCTTCCATCTATGAGGGTAGATATCTTGCCGGTGTTGCTGCCGGTATGAAGCTCAATCAGATGATTGAAGAAGGCAAAATCACCGCTGAGCAGGCTAAAATCGGTTACGTTGGCGCATTCCCGTACGCTGAAGTGAAGAGCGGTTACACCTCTTTCTTCCTTGGCGCACGTTCCATCTGCCCGAGCGCTACGATGGAAGTTACCTTCACCAACAGCTGGTATGACGAAGCTGCTGAGAAGGACGCCGCTAACAACCTGATTGCCCGTGAGTGCGTTCTGATTTCCCAGCACGCTGACTCCATGGGTGCTCCGACCGCTTGCGAAACCGCCGGCGTTCCGGACGTTTCCTACAACGGCTCCACCAAGGACGCTTGCCCGAACACCTTCATCGTATCTTCCAGAATTAACTGGGCTCCTTACATGAAGCTGGCTATCCAGAACACCATCGACGGCAAAGAGACTCCGTATGACTGGACCGGCACCATCGCTACCGAATCTGTTCTTCTTAAGATACTCAATCATCTTCTTAGCGGTATCTTCATCCTTAGTAACGATATTCTGTATATTACCGCCAAGAGCAGTCTCAATAGCAATCTCATATTTCTTATCGGTTGTAATTATGTCAGATACAACGCCGATAAGTCCCTTGTTGTCGGATTTTCTTTCCATTACCTTCTTAATAGAATTATTATATCCGTCATATCTCTCGGAAATGTTCTTTAAAGACTCCAGCTTTGATTCCTTTTTGTTATAATCAGCATTAAGCTCGTCTAATTTGGCAAATTCTTCTTTTTTCTTGACAACAAAGTTAAGGTCTTTATTCTTAAGCTCTTTTTCCTCTGCTTGAAGCTCTTCTAAAGCTTTAGCAACATCCTCGTACTCAGCTTTACATTTAGCATATTGTTCCTCTAACTCATCATCCTTTGTCTTTCGAGTTACAATTCTGCTTGTAAGCTCTGACTTTCTGATATTAGTCTGCTCAAAAAGCGTAGTACTTCTTTGTTCCTTTGATTTAATCTCAGCTCTTGTCTCGAGAAGCTTCATTATGGCATTCTTATCTTCTTCAATGCCTCTATTACATTTCTTAATAGCTTCTTCTAAGTTATCGTAATACTCTTTAGCTTCATTAAGTCGCTTAACGTTTTCTTCTAAGCTTTTATCTAATTCCTTTTTGTTTTCAAGATATTTTTCAATCTCTTGTGACTTAGAGTCAAGCTCTTCGTTAATCTCTTTTCGTCTGACTTCAACATTTTCAGACATTATCTTAGCCGAATGAATCTGCTCTTCTAGAATTCCTATCTGTGTAAGTAATCTTCCCTTTATCTGATTACTGTTATTCTGCTTCTCTCTAATCTCCTCGATTGTCTCATCACACTGCTTAATAGCCTCTTCTATTGAAGCAAATTCCTCTCGCATCTTATGATCTGTATTGGTTGCTTCATCCTTCTCATCTTCAGCTATCTTGGCATTCTTTTCAATCTTCTCTAACTCAGAATTAATACGCTCAATCTCAAGCAAGAACATATTAACATCAAGCGTCTTAAGTTCATCCTTCTTCTTAAGATACTTCTTAGCAATCTCTGATTGCTTTTCAAGAGGTCCTACACGCTCTTCTAATTCCTTAAGAATGTCATTGACACGAACGAGATTATCCCTTTCTATATCAAGCTGCTTAACCGTGGCAATCTTACGCTTCTTATATTTAACGATACCAACAGCTTCATCGAATAATTCTCTTTTCTCTTCGGGCTTACCTGATAATATTCTTTCAATCTGACCCTGTCCGATAATAGAGTATCCCTCTTTACCGATACCTGTATCATAGAATAATTCATTAACATCCTTAAGACGACATGATGTACCGTTAAGAAGATACTCACTCTCGCCCGAACGATATACACGTCTGGCAATTGTTACCTCTTCATAATCTATCGGAAGTAAATGATCGGAATTATCCATGGTAATAGCC
>CALGGQ010000065.1 GCA_937915775.1 uncultured Clostridia bacterium
CACACACTTCTTTATGTTTCCGGGAGGGGAGCCGCTGGTGCGCAAAAAGGACGTTTTAACGCTGGTGGAGGAAAACCGCGACTGCATTTTCCTGTGCTTCACCAACGGCACGCTGATTGACGACGACTTCTGCGAGCAGATGAAAAAGGCGGGCAACCTGACGCTGGCGCTCTCCATTGAGGGCACGGAGGAAACGACGGACGCACGCCGCGGGATGGGCGTTTACAAAACCGTGCTTGACGCGATGCAGCTGCTCAAAAAGCATAAGTGTCTTTTCGGCACCTCCGTGTGCTACACAAGCCAGAACTACGAAGCCGTCACGAGCGACGAATTTTACGATATGGAAATTGAAAACGGCGCGAAGTTCGCGTGGTATTTCCACTATATGCCCGTCGGCTCCGGCGCGGATACAAGCCTGCTTTTAACGCCGGAACAGCGCGAGCACGTTTACCGCACCATCCGCGACAAGCGCAACAGCAAGACCGGCAAGCCGATTTTTACCGTGGATTTCCAGAACGACGGCGAATTCGTCGGCGGCTGTATTGCCGGCGGCAGAAACTACTTCCACGTCAACTCCGAGGGGGATGTGGAGCCCTGCGTGTTCATTCATTACAGCGACTGCAACATCCGCGAAAAGACGGTGCTGGAGTGCCTGCAGTCACCGCTGTTCAAAGAATACTACAAGGGACAGCCGTTTAACGACAATATGCTGCGCCCCTGCCCGATGCTGGAAAACCCTGAAGCCCTGCGGCAGTTAATTCAGAAAACCGGCGCGAAATCCACCAATCTCCTGCAACCAGAAAGCGCGGAGGAGCTCTGCGCCAAGTGCGATTTTTACGCCGAAAAATGGGCGCCGAAGGCGAAGGAAATCTGGGAAGAAAAAGAACGCTTCCACCCGTTTACGCAATATTGGCGCGACACGCCGGAAGGGCAAGCCGAACGCGCCCGTCAGATGGGCAGCGGTCCGCTTGATACCAAAGCAGAATAAAAAAGAAACCCGAGGTCACTCGGGTTTTATTTTGTCAGTTGCGCAGGAACAGAAGAAAAATAAGATACAGTACCGCGTAGATAACGACCTGATGGGCGAGATAGAACCACAGGCTGTTTTTACCGATGAAGGCTAACGCCTTACTGTGTGAGCGGTAGGTCCATGCGGGAAACGCGCCGTCCGCAGCATACTTGCCGAGGAAGGCGCCGAACAAAAACATAAACAGCCACGGCAGCAAGGCAAAGTAATCCGCACTGTGAAAGGCGGTATTATAAAAGCCGAGCGGCATCAGATAATTTGTCGTATACAGCGCGTCCGGCAGCGGCACCAGCCCGAACAGCAGCGAGCGGCTGCTGACGGAATAGAACACGGCAAACAGCACAGCGCTTGCCGCCATACCGGCTACGGGATTTATCTTTTTAAGGAGCGGCATCAGCAGCCCTGTGAGAATCATACAGCTGCCGAGGCAGTGCAGAATGCCGAAATAGATTTCATTCCCCGCAAAGCCGAGCAGCGGCATCATAACCGCCGTCACCAGCGTAATCACCAGACCGGCGCCGAGCACGATGCAGCCCCGCTTGACCGTATTCCTTGACAGGCGCGAGCAGATGCCCGAAATGATGATAAATATCGCCCAGAACACCGGCTGCACGGTACACAGCGCGTCAAAAACCTGATAGCCCCATGCCAGCCCCAGCACATCGCCGATATCGAGAAATGTATGGTGGACAATCATGGCTGCAATGGCGAGCCCTCTCAGCTCGTCGAGCAGCTCAATCCGCCTGACTTCCTGTTTCATGCCTTCATTCCCTCCCGCAAACTGACTCTATTTTATCGCATTTAAAATATATTGTAAATAGTTTTCAGTTATGTTATAGTGAAAGAAGCAGGAGGTTACTGTTATGAAAGAATACAATGTACTGCAATACGGCGCGAAGGGCGACGGTATCGCCAACGATTCGTTTGCCATTCAGCACGCAATCGATGACTGCGCCAAGAACGGCGGCGGGCAGGTGGTGCTCCAGAGCGGCAAGGTGTTTTACAGCGATTCCATCCGTCTGAGAAAGAACGTGGATTTACATCTTCAAAAGGGCGCCCGCCTGAAAGCGACAGGCAATATCGACGGCTACATCCGCCCGAACAAGCTGATAAACGACCCGCGCACCGCCTTAATCGGCAACCCCGTGACAGGCAAGCCGAGCTTCGTCTTTATCTATGCGTATGAAGCGGACGGCTGCACCATCAGCGGCGAGGGTACGATTGACGCAAACGGTCACGCCTTTGTGCAGCGAAAGGACCAATACTACGTCACCGGTGATTTTTATCCGCGTCCGACCGTTATCTATGCGGAAAAGAGCAACCACATCACCTTTAAGGATTTTACGGTGGTGGACGCACCGTTTTGGACGCTGCACCCGGCAGGCTGCGACGACGTAATGATTGACCGCATCCGCATTCTGAACGATTTGGATGTGGCGAATTCGGACGGCATTGACCCCGACCACTGCTCCAACGTGCGCATCCTCGGCTGCCATATCGAATGTGCGGACGACTGCATCTGCTTAAAAGCCTCCAAGGGCAACAGCGAATACGGTCCCTGCGAGAATATCGTTGTCAGTGGCTGTACGCTGGTTTCCACCTCGGCGGCGATTAAAATCGGCACGGAGGGTGTCGGCGATTTCCGCAACATTCTGGTGTCCGACTGTATCATCAGCCGCTCGAACCGCGGCATTTCGATTCAGATTCGTGACGGCGGCAATGTGGAAAACGCAGCCTACGGCGAGTGCATCTGCGCCGAACGCACGGCCTGCTGTAAGGCGGTCAGCGAAGGAAAACGCAGTTTCCGCCGCATCGCCATCTATGCCGACAGCGAGAACTGGTGTACGCCCTGCGGCGCCTGCAGGCAGTTCCTGGCGGAATTTTCGCCGGAGATGGAAGTGCTCTGCGCAAAGGCGGGCAACC
>CALGGQ010000066.1 GCA_937915775.1 uncultured Clostridia bacterium
CACAAAAAATGATGGTAGACTCTTTTTTGTGTCTACCATCATTATATCACTTCACGAAAGAGGCTTTTTTTTATTTTCTTAGTTGCGCAATTATCACGAAAGACGCGGCAAGAGCACTCAAGGCTGTTGCAAACGAAGCGAACGTAGCGGGCTACCGTCTTAAAATATTTGACGCATACAGACCTGCAAGAGCAGTCAAGCATTTTGTGCTTTGGAGTATTGAGGATTTGGATTTAAGAACGAAACTTTTTTTCTATCCCGACCTTGAAAAAACGGCGCTCTTTGAGCTGGGTTATATCGCAAGTCAGTCAAGCCATAGCAGAGGCAGCACCGTTGATTTAACGCTGCTGAATATGGCGACCGGCAATGAGGTCGATATGGGCAGTCCGTTTGATTTCTTTAGCGAGGTGTCGCATCCCGATTATAAAGGCGTTACTGAAGAACAATACGAAAACCGTATGTTCCTGCAAAGAATGATGTTGCGTAACGGCTTTGAGCCGATAGACTGCGAATGGTGGCATTTCACGCTCAAAGACGAGCCGTTCCCCGATACCTATTTTGATTTCCCCGTATCAGCAGAATATCTGAAAAACAAATAAATATACTGTAGATAGCATTAAAGAGTAGTACCTTTTCGGTAACTACTCTTTAATACTACTAAATAAAAACCTTTTACGACCTCTGGGTTAAAATCTTTAGAAAAATAATAATAAACCCCTCTTCAAAAATCTCTGGACTTTAGGGATGAGGTGTGCTATTTGTTGGTGTTGAAAGGAGTGTCAAATATAACCAAAACAATATCAATCATTATGGCAACAATAATAATGCTGACGGCAAGCGTAAATGCTGAAATAGACAGAATAGAAATTAGCGAAAAAGACGGCAAGCTCGATATCACAGTAATCTTCAACGGAAAATTCAGGCAGCATATCGACTTATATAACAACGGAGAACTTGATGAAAGTTATATGGAAAGCTGGTATATGGCACTCTGAAAAAAGCAAAAGAAGCGGGCTGAAAAACTCGCTTCTTTTGTTGGTGCAGGAGATGGTTCGTTTGCGACCGCTGCCAGCGGCAGATAAAGGGAGCAATAAGAACTGCCGAATGGTCAAAATTTCGGATTAGCATTTGTGCTATGAACGAAATTTTGGGTACCATTGGTCGTTGACTTGAACCCACACTGCGTGAACAACAGGTACCTGAAACCTGCGCGTCTGCCTATTCCGCCACCCCTGCGTTTTTCTTGTGCCTTGATATAGTAACACATCAAGGCACATTTGTCAAAGGTTTTTTTGAATTTTTTATTCAGATGGAGATTTCCTGCGGCGCGCCGTTATTTTCGCGCGAGTCATCGGCCTTGTAAACACTGAGGTGACCGGCGACGGAATCAAAAATAGAGGTGCAGGCAAGGGACGGCTGCTCGCCGCGGATGTACATCACAAAGTCTGCCGCCAGGCGCTCGTCGCCGCCGCCGTGACCGCCGTAAGCGCCGACCATATCGCCGGTTACCCGCAGGTCAACCTCCTCCACATCGCATTCCTCGTGGTGTGCGTCGGGCGACGGATTAATTTTCAGCACCGTGAACTTCGACTCCTCAAAGTTGCCGAAGATTTCACCCTTCGTGCCGACGATGTGAATGTTCCTTCTCGGCTCGGCGCTGCCGCCGACCATGTTGTGCGTGCCCGTGGCGCCGGAAGCGAAATTCACCAGCACGCTCTGGTGGTCCACCACGTTGTTGTCGCACTTATAGATGCAGCGCGCATACGGATTGTCCGTCTTCATCAGGGCAATTTTGTCCTCAATCGTCGGGTTGTCAATATCCTCAAGCGCGTCCCAGACATAGAATGCCCAGCGGTCGGGGTGGTCGATATATAATCTCTTGGTGGAAAAGTTGCAGGTGTCTATCAGCGGGCAGTCCTTCATACAGACTGTGCCGGCGCCCTCGGGTGCGTTCTCCGGCTTGAACTGGTATTTACCGCCGAAGGAGGAAATCTGCGTCGGCTTCGTTTCGCTCATCATCCACATCATAATGTCTAAATCGTGGCAGCATTTTGCCAGCAGCATGGAGGTGTGGCATTTGTCGGAATTAGCCCATTTGCCGCGGACGTAGGAGGTGGCGATGTGGTGATAGGAGACGTGCTCGCTGGTCTGGATGTTGATGACCTTGCCGATTTCACCGCTTGCCACACGCTCCTTGATTGCATAGTAAAACGGCGTGTAGCGCAGGACATGGCAAATCATGACCTTGGCGTTATTCTTTTTCGCACAGTTGACAATCTGCCACATTTCGTCCTCGTTTGGGGCAAACGGCTTTTCCAGCAGCATATCGTAGCCGGCGTCCAGCAGCGGCACCGCCGTTTCCAAGTGCTGCTCATCCATCGTGCCGTTAATCACGGCGTCCGCAAGCTTGCCGCGCTTGGCAAGCTCCTGCGCGCTTTCAAAGCACATATCCTCGCCAAAGCCGAAATACTCCATCGCCTTTTTTCTTCTGACGGGATTCGGGTCGGCAACGCCGACAATCTGCAGCATTTCGGGATTGGTTTTTGCCAGCTCGCTGTAAACAAAGGCGCGGTGACCTGCGCCGACGATAATGGCTGTTACGGGTTTTGTCTGCATAATATGTACCTCGCTTTATGTTTCGTCCTTGCGTAAGGATTGAAAAAATTCTTTGGTGTAGTGCTCACGGCTGAATTTCATCCAGCCGAGCGGTGTGCGGGCGTGGGAATAGCCCCAGTGCCGCTCGTCCTCAAAGGCGATGTCAGCAAACTCGCCGCGCCGTTCTTTCACGGACGTAACAAATTTGCTGTACGGCAGTGAATTCTCACCGTGTGCGGTGGCGGCAACCGCCAGCAGCCGCGGAAACAGCAGGCGCTGCGCCGCTTCGCTGTCGTCAATATATTCCGTCCAGAGCGGTGCCTCCAGCCCGAGAATGTTCTGGTAGCCCTCGTCCGTCAGCCCTTTCAGATGC
>CALGGQ010000067.1 GCA_937915775.1 uncultured Clostridia bacterium
GCTTGCCTCTATGGGGCTTGCCGTGCTTTGCTTCGGCTTTGTCTATGTGGTATATCAGCTGTTTCCGTTTGGTGATAAAACGGTGCTGCGTATGGATTTATACCATCAGTACGGTCCGCTGTTTTCCGAGCTATACGACAGAGTTTTTCAGCATAAGAGCTTCTTCTATTCCTGGTATGCCGGCGGCGGAACCGGCTTTCTCGGCAACTATTTTAACTATCTTTCCTCTCCGCTGAGCTTTATTGTATTACTGTTTGACCGAAAGGATATGCCGCTCGCCATTACGACAATGGTCGCGGTGAAGGGCATTCTGGCGGCTGCAGCGTTTACCGCCTATCTGAAGCTCAGCCAAAAGCGCCATTCTCTCGTCACTGCCGCCTTCGGCGTGTTCTATGCGTTTTGCGCTTACTTTTTGGCGTATTATTGGAACATCATGTGGATTGACGGCATGATTCTGCTGCCGTTCGTTATCCTCGGTATTGAGAAAATGATTGACCAGGGCAAGCCCCTGTGCTACATCGTCAGCCTTTGCGTGCTGCTCTATGCCACCTATTATATCGGTTATATGACCTGTATTTTTTCCGTGTTCTACTTCCTCGCCTATTACTTTATGAAGCACGGTATCGGCGACAAGGTGAACACAGCGTTGGTGACGGAAAAGCGCTATTCCTTAAAAAAGGTGACGAACCTCAAGTTTATCAACAGAGGGTTACTGTTTGCCGGTGCTTCCCTGCTGGCTGCGGCGCTGTGCGCCGTAACGCTGCTGCCGGTTTACTTCATCCTGCAGCAGAGCTCCGCCACCTCCGACTCTTTCCCGAAGAGCTTCACGAGCTATTTTGATATTCTCAATCTGCTGACCTCGCACCTGGCAGCGCTGGAAACGACGATTCGCTCCTCGGGCGATGACGTTCTGCCGAATATCTATTGCAGCGTGCTGAGCCTGCTGCTCCTGCCGTTGTATTTCGCCAACCCGAAGATTAAAATCAGAGAAAAAGCGCTCTATCTGCTGCTGATTCTGGTGATGGTATTCAGCTTTGAGAACAACTGGGCCAACTTCATCTGGCACGCTTTCCATTTCCCGAACGATTTACCCTACCGCTTCTCGTTTATGTATTCCTTTATCATCCTGGCAGTGGCATTCAGAGGGCTTATGTATATTCGGTATATCAAGTATCGGGATATTGCCTTTGTGGGAATGATATGGCTGTTTGCCGTCATCATCATGCAGAAATTCCAGACGACAAAGATGAGCGAATTCACCATCTACGTCAACCTGGCGCTGATTATTGTCTGGACAGGCGTGCTGCTGTTAATCCAGAAAAACAAGCTCGGTAAAGTAATACTGAGCCTGACCGTATTTGCCGTCGCCTTTTGCGAGGTGATTATCGGCGACACCAATTCCTATGTTTTCTCGCAGAATTACAGCAATTACACCGAGCATTACGACGCTTATACCGAAGCAATAAATAACACTTATCAACAGGATAAGGACGATTTTTACCGTCTGGAGCTGACGGAGCTGGACACCAGAATGGACCCGTCGCTGTACGGCTACACGGGTATGTCCATCTTCTCCTCGATGGCATACGAACAGTATTCGCGCAATCAGTATTCGCTCGGTATGTTCTCCAACCGTATCAATTCCTACACCTACCACACGCAGACGCCGGTGTACAACCTGATGTTCAGTCTCAAATACCTACTGAAAACGGAGGGCTCGCTCGCTTTATCCGAAGATTTCTACCGGGAAATCGGGCAGACCGAGGATGAAACCGTCACGGTATATCAAAACCGCTATCACCTGCCGATAGCCTATGTTGTCAAGGACAAAATAGAGGACTGGGAAATCATCGAGGATAACCCGTTCCTGCAGCAGGAGGATTTCTTTGAGGCGGCAACAGGCTCCTCCGACGTTTTTGTTCCCGTCAGCTATATCAACACGGAATTCTCGCAGGCAAACGGCGAGCCCGTCTCCGAAAACGGAACCTATTACTTTACGAAAGATGAGGGCGTTACCTCCGGCGCGATTGACATCAGTATTGAAACCGTAAACGACAGTAATCTGTTCGTTTATATCACCTCTCCGAAAATCACCAACGTCAATTATTACTGGCAGGACGAGCAGAAAAACACCTTCCATAACATCAAGGAGCCGTATATTCTTGACCTCGGTAAGCACGAAGCCGGTGAGACCGTGCGTATTTCGCTGGATACCGGCAGCGCCGAAACGGAGAACTCGTACTTTGAAATCTATGCTTATAATATTGATAAAGACGTATTGGAAGCCGGTTACGATATTCTGAACAGCGGCGCGCTGCACCTGACAAAATGGAGCGAAACCAAGCTGGAGGGCACATTGAATGCGGGCTACAGCGGTATTCTTTACACTTCTATCCCCTACGATGACGGCTGGCACATTTATATTGACGGTGAGGAAGCAGATACCTATCTGCTCTCCGATGCACAGCTTGCCTGCGATATTACGGAGGGCGAGCATGAGGTAGTGCTGCGCTTTGTGCCGAACGGTCTTTACTACGGCGCTGCGATAACGGCTGCGGCATGGGTGGTGTGTATCGGCTGGCTGATAGCGCACCTGCGCCGGAAAAAGAAAACGCCGTCGGATTTTGTTGAAACTGTCTAAAATTGCGACTTGTTTTTCTCAAATTATTTATGATTAAAATCGCGGTTTAAGGTTTACTTTAGGCTCGGTTTTATTGTAAAATAAAATTGATAGGTGAATGCTTATTATCCCATTGGTGAGAGGAGAATCAAAATGCCAAGAATTACAGCACAAGAGGTACAAACCATCCCGTACGGTCCGCTTGGAATCATCGCCCTTCCCGGCTGCGAAAAGCTCGCGGAAAAGATTGATTCCTACATCGTCAAGTGGCGCCAGGAGCAGGCGGAGGAGCATAAGAATACGATTGCGTTTTACGGTTATCAGCGCGATACGTATATGATTAGCAATTCCGTCGTCCGTTTCGGCTCCGGTGAGGGTAAGGTCGTAATTAACGACACCATCCGCGGCTATGATTTATACATTGTTGCCGACTGCTTCAACTACTCCGTTACCTACAATATGTACGGTATGGAGGTGCCGAAATCGCCCGACGACCATTTTGCAGACTTAAAGAGAGTGATTTCCGCCGCGTCGAGCAAGGCGAAGCGCATCAACGTTATTATGCCGATGCTTTACGAAGGCAGACAGCACAAGCGTTCCTCCCGTGAATCGCTTGACTGCGCGATGGCGCTGCAGGAGCTGACCTCACTCGGCGTTGAAAACATCATCACGATTGACGCGCACGACAAGCGTGTGCAAAACGCTATTCCGCACCGTTCCTTTGAGAACGTAATGCCGGCGTATCAGCAGATTAAGGCTATCGTCAATTCCATTGATAATTTACAGGTTGACCCCGACCACCTGCTCATCATCTCCCCGGACGAGGGCGCTATGCACCGTGCGATTTATTTCGCCTCTCAGCTGGGAGTTAATCTTGGCATGTTCTATAAAAGACGCGACTACACGCGCGTTGTGAACGGCAGAAACCCGATTGTCGCTCATCAGTACCTCGGTGAGGACGTTACCGGCAAGGATATCATCATTGTTGACGACATGATTTCCTCCGGCGATTCGATGCTGGATGTGGCAAGTAAGCTCAAGGAGCTCGGCGCCAGAAGAATCATCATCTGCTGTTCATTCGGTCTGTTCTGCAACGGTCTTGACGTTTTTGACAAGGCATTTGCAGACGGCGTATTTTCGAGAGTATTCACCACCAACGGAATCTATCAGTCGCCTGAGCTGCTGAACCGCGAGTGGTATGAAAGTGTGGAGCTTTCCAAGTACTTAGCTTATTTCATTGATACAATTAACCACGATTTATCCGTATCCTCTCTCCTCGATTCCTCCGGGAAAATCAATAAATTACTGACTGACAAAGGACTGAAACACAATGAAGGTTAAAAAATTATCGAAGGCGCAAATTATTATCGCTATCGTTCTGATTGTGGTGCTGATTATTGCTATCCCGACCGTCATTTATTGCACCAAAAATAAGGAAACACCCGTTCAGATGGTGCAGACGATTTTTAACGACAACAAGAAGTTAATCGGCAAATGGCAGGACGACAGCGGATTGCTCGGCTACGAATTTAAAGAGGAAGGCGTTTACGACAGCTACATCAGCAATTTCAATTTCACCGGCAAATATACGGCGGCAAACAAAAAGCTGACGCTGAAAAACACCAAGACGAACGGCACCGTCGTTTATGCCTATGAGGTTAAGGGCGACGAGCTGACGCTGACACTGCTGGAAACCAACGGTCAGGCGCCTACCAATCAGGAGGAGGTTCACACCTTTAAGAAGGTGGACGAATTCAACTTCAAGACGATTACCGACGCGATTCAGGAGCTGGCTGACCAGTTCGGTATCAGCTCTGAGGACGATACTGAGGAAGAAAACGCAGAAGCCACCTCCGACGCAGAAGATGAGGACACCTCTGAGGAAGCAACCGAGGAGGAAACCGAGGAAGCGACCGAAGAGGAAACGGAAGAAGCAACCGAGGAAGACGAAGATTAATACAAGTTATGCCGCATTGGATATCACACCAACGCGGCATAATTTTTTTGCTTTCACATATGAATTACCAAAAGGAGTCGTTCATATGAAAGCAAATGTCGATAAAAGATGTATTGAGCTCGGTCACTATATTTACGAAAATAAAGCAACTGTCAGAAAAGCGGCGGAGGTATTCGGCGTAAGCAAATCCACCGTACATATTGATGTCACCAAGCGTTTATCCGCCATTGCGCCGTCGTTGGCGGAGCAGGTTGACACAGTATTGCAGCAAAACAAGGCGGAGCGACATATCCGCGGCGGTATTGCTACGAAAGAAAAATATCTCAGTCTGAAAAATGATTGATATTATACAGAATATCTGGTAAAATATAAAGGAAATAAAAGAGGTGATGAAATGAAACTTGGCTTTATCGGCTGCGGTAATATGGCAAGCGCTATTATTGAGGGCATTATTAAAAGCAAGGTAATAGCCCCCGATGCAATCTATGTTTATGATGTGAATCCATATGCCACCGAAGCCATCAAGGAAAAGTACCCTGTTAATATCATGAGCGACGAACGTGAAACGGTACGGATAAGCGACGCCGTTATTCTGGCAGTCAAGCCGAATGTGATTGGCAAAGTGCTTGACAAAATCAATGCCGCCCTATCGGAAAGTGATACGCTGCTCATCTCCATTGCAGCAGGCAAAACGCTCGCATTTTTGCGTGACGGGCTGACGCATGATAACAGAATCATTCGCGTTATGCCGAATATCAATGCAACGGTGGGCGAAGCGATCAGCGCTTACACGGCTAACGAGCGTGCAACCGACGGGGACAAGCAGCTGTGCGAGCTGATTTTCTCAGGCGTCGGCAAGGCTTTATACATCAACGAAAAATACTTTCCCGTCTTTGGTGTCATCGGCGGCTGCGCTCCTGCGTTTTCCTATATGTTTATTGACGCGCTGGCAAGAGCGGGCGTCAAAAACGGGATGGACAAGGATACAGCGCTGCTGGTAGCGGCACAGACGGTGTACGGCAGTGCCAAAATGATTATGGAGGCAATGCCTGACGAGCACCCATGGGAGTTGATTGACAAGGTCTGTTCTCCCGGCGGTACGACGATTGAGGGCGTCACTTCCCTTCAGGCTGACGGCTTTGAAGCCGCCGTCAACAATGCAGTCAACAAGGCGCTTGAAAAAGACGCTAAATTATAAAAAAGGAGAATAAATATGAGATACGAAATTCAGGGCGGTAACTTCCCCGTGCTGCTTTGCACACTGAACGCCAACGAAGCGATGATCAGCGAAGGCGGCGGTATGAGCTGGATGAGCCCCAACATGGAAATGCAGACCACCTCTAACGGCGGCATCGGCAAAATGCTCGGCAGACTGGTCACCAAAGAAAGCCTGTTCCAGAACATCTATACGGCGAGAAACGGCGAAGGTACGATCGCGTTTGCCTCTTCCCTTCCCGGCGATATTATGCCGATTGAGATTGCACCCGGTCAGG
>CALGGQ010000068.1 GCA_937915775.1 uncultured Clostridia bacterium
TTAGGGGCAAAAGGACAAAGCCAAAACCTATCCTTCTTTACGTAGGGCGCCCCAAACGGGTTGTTTTTTAGTTCACTACATTTTGAGGATGACCTTCCAAAAACGCTTTCAGATTGTCCTCTAAAATATCAAGCAGACGTGCTCTTGTTTCAAAACCTGCCCAGGCGACGTGAGGCGTTATCAAGCAGTTTTTTGCCGTCAGAAGGGGATTAGTTGCCTTTGGCGGTTCTTCGCGTAAAACGTCAACACCGGCGGCGAGAATGCTGCCGCTGTTCAGCGCATCGGCAAGCGCTGCGTCGTCCACAACAGGACCGCGCGAGGTGTTAATCAGAATGGCGCTGTCTTTCATTTTGGCAAGGGCTTCTGCGTTAATCAGATTCGTTGTCTTTTCCGTCAGAGGACAATGGCAGGTTACAACGTCGCTTTCACGAAGCAGCGTATCAAAATCAACGAATGCAATGTCTTGATAATCGTCCTGCTGCGGATGAGGGGTATACACCAGCACCTTCATCCCGAATGCTTTGGCAATATTGCTGACACGTTTACCGATAGAGCCGAAGCCAACAATACCGATTGTCTTACCGTCAAGCTCCGTAAGCGGTGCTTTCCAGAAGCAAAAATCGGGACAGGCTGTCCATTCGCCGCTGTGGACGGCATCGCTGTGCAGGCTGACCTTATTCGTAATTTGCAGGATAAATGCAAATACCAGCTGCGCTACTGCATTGGTAGAATAGGCGGGAATATTGGATATTGTAATCCCAAGCTCTCTGGCTGTTTTGCCGTCGATAACATTATAGCCTGTTGACTGCAAGCCGACGTACTTCAGTTTTGGCATCTGACGCAGCATATCGCCTGTAATCACACATTTATTGATAAAAAGAATATCGGCGTCCTTTGCACGTTCAATCATTTCCTCCGGCTTCGTTCTGTCATAAACGATGTACTCACCGTACTTATCAAAACGCTCCCAGGATAAATCGCCGGGGTTTGCAGCATAGCCGTCCAGATTCACTATTTTCATCGAATCACCTCTGTACAAATTATATCCCTATATGAAAACAAAATCAACCGTTAATTGTAAAAGTAAATGCAACTTTAAGGGGTAAGATTAAGAGAAAAAGT
>CALGGQ010000069.1 GCA_937915775.1 uncultured Clostridia bacterium
AATAATCAATTATTTTATTAATGCTACGGCGTGGGCGGCGATGCCCTCCTCCCTGCCGGTAAAACCGAGGGCTTCCTCCGTGGTTGCTTTTACGCTGATTTGAGCAATTTCGGCGTGACAGGCAGAGGCAATATTCGCCCTCATTGCCTCAATATAGGGCTTAATTTTCGGTTTCTGCGCAATAACAGTTGCGTCAATGTTTTCTATCTGATAGCCCGCTGCTTCGATACGATGAACGACCGCCTCCAGCAGTTTCAGCGAGTCGGCGTCCTTCCACTTTTCGTCTGTATCCGGGAACATCCCGCCGATATCGCCCATCGCGCACGCACCGAGCAGCGCATCGGAAATGGCATGCAGCAGCACGTCCGCATCGCTGTGGCCGAGCAAGCCGAGTGAATGCTCTATTTCCACGCCGCCGAGAATCAGCTTTCTGCCCTCTACTAAGCGGTGAACATCATAACCGTGACCGATACGCATCTCAGCCCCTCCTTATCTGTTGCAATAAAATATTTTCACCGACGGCAATATCATCGGGCGTGGTGATTTTGATATTCGTATATTCACCCTCCACCATTTTGATTTTGCCGCCGCTGTATTCATAGATTCCGCAGTCATCCGTAAATTCCTTATTATCCTGCATCGCTTTCTCCAGCGCCGCTTTATAGGCTTCAAACGGGAACACCTGCGGCGTCTGAACGGCAACCAGCGTGGCGCGATCAGGCGTATTCACGACAAAGTTATCCTTATCAATAACTTTGATGGTATCCTTAACCGGCACGCCGACGGCTGCTGCACCGTATTCCTTTGCCGCCTGTAAAGCAGCGCGGATATCCTTCACTTTAATGAACGGTCTTGCGCCGTCGTGAATCAGAAGGTAATCCGCTTCGTCAATCGTTTCAACGGCATTTTGCACACTCTGCTGACGGGTGGCGCCGCCAATTACGAAGGTGACCTTTTCATCATCCAGTAGTTCTTTGTAAATATCAATATCCTGTTCCCTGCCGGCAACAATGATTTCATCAACTTCCGGCACTTCCAGAAATGCCTGCACGCTGCGCTCAATAACAGTTTTACCCATCAGCTCCAGCAGCATTTTACTCTTTTCGCTTTTCATCCGCGTACCGCTTCCGGCACCCAGAATTAATGCTATATTACTCAACCTCACTTACCTCCGCAAGCTCCTTTTCATTCGGTGTTACATACTCCGTTCGGTAACTGTCATAAATCACCATACCGGGCTTTGCGCCGTTCGGCTTATGCACATTTTTGACGATGGTATAATCCACGGCAACATTAGATGAAGCGTGCGCTTTGGAATGGAGCGCCGCGAGCATCGCCGCCTGACGAATGACTTTATCTGTAAAGGGTTTATCCTTGTCAGCTGGAACAATCACATGACTGCCTGCGGCATCCTTGACGTGGAACCACATATCATAGTTTTTCGCGGTTTTAAGGGTTAATGCATCGTTTTGCACATTATTTCTGCCGACGAAAATCGTATAGCCCTCATCGGTTATAAACTGCCGCGGCGGCAGCTTTTTTTCCTTCACCTTGCCGCCGGTGCGCCTGCCGAGGAAGCCGGCGCCGTGCAGCTCGTTTTTAATCGCGGTAATTTCGCTGTCCGTTTCAGCTCTGGAAAGCGCATCCGTCACGCTTTCCAGATAGGTCGCTTCCTCCTCTGCCTGACGGATAAATTCCTTCAGTTTGGTTTCGGCAACCTGCTTTTTGCGGTATTCCTTATAGTATTTCTGCGCATTCTGCACCGGCGTCAGCATCGGGTCTGCTGGAATTCGCACCGTCTGATTTTCCTCATAGAAATTGGGTAAATCATAAAAGAGCGAGCCCTTTTCCAGCTGGTAGAGGTGCGCGCTGATTAAGTCGCCGTAGACCTTCAGCTGCTCCTTATCCTTGCAGTCCTCCAGCTCGTTCTTACGGTTCAGCGCTTTACGCACTGCGCGTTCCTGCAAAGTGGTGAGCTGCTTAAACAAATCGTTGCTGCGCTGCTTAATCCGCTCCAGCTTAACCTGCTCAAAGAAGAAGTAATCCACCAGCTCGCTGCAGGTATCAAACGACTTTAACTCGCATAGCGCTCCGTATTGCTGTGGGACAAAGAAGGTAAAGTCCTTCGGCTTGTCAAGGATGACGACAGTCGGCTGCGGATTGGCAATCGAATTGCGCAAATCAAACAGCCCCATACCGCTTTCCAGCTCGCGCGCCACAATCGGAGAAATGCCCTGCAGCACCTCCTGCAGCACCTTCGCTTTTTTGCCGCCGCGAGCGGTGACGGTGCGGTCAATCTCCTTAATGCTGTCCTCGAGAATATTCATCTTACTCTGCTGCGGCGGCAGAACATAGGTCACGCCCGGCAGCACCTCGCGCACACTGGATTTCTGCTCGTCAATGCGCTTGACGCATTCCACGATTTTATCATTTTCATCAACCAGAATAATATTGCTGTGCCGCCCCATTATCTCGATAATCAAGCGATACATAACGGGGTCGCCGAGGTCATTCTTGGCATCAAACGAAAGCGTTAAGATACGTTCAAAGCCCTCCTGCGAAATGGCTGTCAGCCGCGCGCCGCCAAGCAGCTTGCGCAGCAGCATCGTGAGCATCGGCGGATTCTTCGGATTTTCCACAAACTGATTGGTCAGATGAATTCTGGCGCAGTCAGCCTTGGCGGAAAGCATCAACCTGAAAACACCCTCAGGGGTTCTGAAGGTGAACAGCAGCTCGTCACGCGAGGGCTGATAGACCTTATCTACCCTGCCGCCGAGCAGTTTATCGGCAATTTCGTTTTTTAAAAGGTGTAAAAAAATACCGTCAAGTGCCATACTTATACCGTCTTAATCGGATTGGATACCGGAGCTGCTATGAATTCAACGTCTGTAAACAGTGCTTCCAGCCTGCTTTTCAGCATCAGAAAGGCAGCGTTTTCTGTTTCAAAATGACCGGCAGATATAACCGCTTTACCGTTTTCACTATGCTCGAGCATCTGATGATATTTCATATCTCCTGTGATGAAGCAATCTGCCGCGGCGAGCGCTTCTTCGGCATATTCCTCGCACGCACCGCCGCCGACGGCGACCGTGCGGATTTCCTGCTCCGTATCGGTATAACGAATACCGGCGCAGTCCAGCGCATTGCTGACATATTCCGCGAAATCATCGATGCTCATCACCTCGTCAAGCTCGCCGACAACAATCAGCGAACCGTTCAGATGATACGGCTTCTGCAAGCCGAGAATCGCCGCTAAATTGTCGTTAATCCCGCCGTCTGCCGCATCAAAGTTTGTGTGGGCGCACAGCGCGGCAATGCCGGCATTGGCAAGGGTATACACGGCGCTGTCGCTCTTTACCGCACTAATTCCGCCGAAAATAATCGGGTGATGCGTCAGCACTAAATCGGCGCCGATATCGCGCGCAAAGGCGCATACCGCCTTCGTCGCGTCAAGCGCCATCACGCACTTTTTGACCTCCTTGCGAAAATCGCCCACAAGATGACCGGAATTATCCCAGTCCTCCTGCGTGTCATACGGTGCGATGGAATTCAGATAGTCGTAGATATTTTTTACTGTCGTCATTGTATCAAATCCTCTATGGCGGCAATTACCTCGCCGTAATCGCTGCCGCCCTTTTGTTTGTTTTTCAGATAGTTAATCAGATGAATAAAGTATTCTTTATCGCTGAAATCCCTGATATTTCCGATGTACGCATCCAGCTCAGTATGCGGTACACGGCTGCCGGTATAATAGGCATCAAACACGCTGTAATGATATCCCGCGTCGGCAACAATGATATCGTTTTGAATTTCAAAGCCGTTATCATACAGCCATTTTCTGGCAAGCTCCGGGTGCGTCATCGGGTTTAGAATCAGATGCTTTGTTCTGACATAATCGCAGCGGGACAAAATATCGGCAATCAGCTCACCGCCCATACCGGCAATGAGGATATCGTCCACCTCATTCTTCTCGATATTGGCAAGTCCGTCGGAGAGGATGCACTTGATATTATCTTCCAGTCCCGTACACCTGACGAGCAGACGGCAGGCATTCAGCGGTCCCTCGTTAATATCGGATGCAACGGCATATTCAATCACACCGTTTTCGCAAAGATAAACAGGAATATAGCCGTGGTCACAGCCGATATCGGCAAGCCGTTTTCCCTTTCTCACCAACGCAGCACAGGCTGCCAGTCGTTTCGATAGCTTAATCATCTTACCTCAGTCCCATAAATAGTATCTATATTATACATTATATATTTAATGTTTGCAAGTTAAAGAACACTGTGTTATAATAACGGCGGTGATGAGAATATGAATTACGATGAAAAAGAAAAAAGCATTGAAGAAATGAGCGAAAACGAGATTGACCCCCGCCTGCGGTTTGATGCGTTTATGGGCGGCGTCAAGGA
Organism: uncultured Clostridia bacterium; assembly: GCA_937915775.1. Lineage (GTDB taxonomy): Bacteria > Bacillota > Clostridia > Oscillospirales > Acutalibacteraceae > Eubacterium_R. Next base: position 4,413 of record CALGGQ010000069.1, read on the forward strand.
CGGCGGACTGCGCTCGGTTACCTCCATTAACCTGCTGGTAAGTTATTTAGTAGCGAATATGAGCGGCAAGGTAACCGCTGCGGTGATTACGCAGGCAATGGCTGAGGGCGAGCTGGCAAACCATTTTGAAGTGACGAACGCAATTGCCAATCTGCAAAAGAGCGGTGTAATTATTGCCGATGAAAACGGCGCGCTCAGCCTGACAACGGATACAAAAGCGGATATTGAACTGATTGAAAAGGATTTACCCTACACGGTCAGAGAGCGCTCCATTCACCTCTGTCAGAAGATTATGGCAAAGGAAACCTACCGCCGAGAAAATCTGGCAGAAATCGTTAAAACAGACGATGCGTACACCGTGATGCTCGGCATCGGCGACAACAGACGGCAGTATATGCGGCTGAATCTGTTTGCCGCGTCAATGGACCAGGCGGAGATGATAAAGGAAAAATTCATCAGCAACCCTGCCAAGGTGTACCAGACGCTGATTGACGCCATTTTCGCCAACGAAGAATAAAGCATAAAGTAAACCCCGAAGCTTTCGCTTCGGGGTTTTGATTTGTTTAGAAGATGGAATCCAGTTCGCTCTTATCGATAACGTCGCCGTTTTCGTCAAGGTAATAGATGGTTCCGTCGCCTCTTTCAAGGATAGCGTCAATCGTATCCTCTCCTTCACCGAATTCGCCCTGACCGCCTGAGGTGGTGATCATACTGTTAATGAAGAAGCGTTCAATCTCTGCAGAAGGTGAAATATATTCTTTCTTATCGTTAAGTCTCGTCATAATATATTCCCCCTTCCTTTAGTTCTCTTCCGTCTCGCTGTCAAACACGTTACATACGTTTCCGTAGTATACAGCACTGATGACACCGGCGTTTTCAGGATTGGTAGGATCGGCAAATTTGTATTCATACTTCACATAAGCACGGGCGTAAATACGTCTGTTATGCGGATTCTTCAACGAGTAATAATACTGATTGCTGAAGTTTCTCGTTGCCGAATAATCGGTGACGCTGCTGGTCTTCTTGGTGACGCTGAAATCTTCATTGCCGACATTGTCAAGTCTCAGTTTCTGATTAAGTGTCTTAACATTTTCTTCGGTATTGTCGTCAAAGGTACGCGCTCTGTCAACATAATACAGCGTACCGACCTCTTTCACCGTCAGACCGTTATCAAACATATTGTTGCCGATATTCACGGAATACTGGCTTCTGATGGCATACTGTGAAGTGGCGTCATCCGTCACCTCGGCGAAGGTGTTAACCATCGGCATATTTCCTCTGAGCATGAAGTACTCTTCATCAGAATAAGTTTCGGTAACATCAGTACCAAGCACTTCGTAAGTATACAACGGCATTCCGTCGGTGTTTGTTTCACCCTCATTGGAGTTTCTGACCAATGAATAGAAGTTGGTCATACCGCTGTTGGCATAGAATCTAAAGGAATTACCGTAAGATACCGGAATATAAACGCCGTTTACATTCACTGCGATAGCATAACAATTCTCAACATTTGAGGTAACGGTTACAATATCATCGTACTTATAGGTCTTGGCTGCATCGCCGCTGATGTCCTCGTTATCCAGCGTAATCGTCCACGGGCCGTTCTTTGATACGACAGGTGCAATCGGCTTCAGGAACAGGTCGTTAGAAACGATGATGTTCAGCAGGTCGTCATCTGCTTCAAATGTTTCGCCGGGATAGTATTCCTCGCCAAGATATCTCCAGCCGGTAACTGTCTGCTGCAGACCGTTCGGAATTTCATAATCCTTGCCGTTAACGGTTACCGTATTCAAGCTACCCTTCTTGATAACAACCGTCGAGCCTGCCGGAACATTGACATCAAACAACTGATATCCGTAAATGCTGCAGAGCGTTACAATCTTTTCTTCTTCCGCTGCAGCAGGCGTATAGTAAGCGGTGATAACAACATCCTCCAGCACATAGTACTGCAGCGATTTGGCTGTAATCGCCAGTCTCTTCTTCGTGCCGTTGGCAGGTTCAATTTCCCAACCGGTGCAATCGGCTCCGCCCGTTACGGAAGCAGCGTCCGCAGAGAATTCATAACCGTAAGGTACGCTGATATTGCCTTCGTCGTCCACCTCAATGCTGTCAGATTCGGTATCCACGAGCTGACTTGTCAGATCGGTTACATCACCGGTCTTGGTGTTCACCACATTGAACTGCACACGATAGTGGTTAACACGCTTGTCGGTCGTCAGACCGTCTTCGCCTTCCAGATCACCGTTTTCAATGTTGATTGCTTCCAGCAGTGCTTTAACGCTCTCATCAACGATATCCTGTGCCTTCATACCCTGACGCGCCTTTACCGCTGTCTCGCCAAGTTCCGCAGCCGTAGCGGTGGCCAAGTCGAATTTTTCCTTACCGTCAAGGAGAATTTTCGGGTTGTTATACTTTGTCGGGTCAATCGTGTTATAGGCGATTTCAAGATTCTCATAAAGTTCCATTTCCGCATAGTTATACGGAATCGCATTCTCGCCTTCACCGTCATGAAGATGAATATCATGCTCCGGAACTAAGCCGCATTCAAAATAGTTAACTCTGGAATAATGCTCGTATACATCGTTTTCCTTGCCGCTGTAAACATAGCCGTGACGGGTCTGCTTACTGTGAGCAAGCAGGTCTGCATATGCTCTGTTAATCTTTGTTACAGTCGTTTCAATCGTGGTGTCGGTAGTATCGGTGATATAGCCCTCGTAGTTGCCTTCGGAAATGTAGTTGGAAACGTTGTACATCTCCTGTGCGCCTTCGGCTTTCGCCGCGTCATAAACCGCCCAGTAGTCAACATCGCCCTCGTTACCGACGCACGGGCCGACCTCGGAAGCCGGGTCAAGTTCCAGCGCGGTACGCAGGTCGTCATAAGTACCGTCAACGTAGTTAACCTCGTTCTTGAGATCTTCCTTGATGTCGATATATTCGTCATCAACCTTCATACCGTTTTCATCGAGGTACTGGACCTTTTCGTCCTCGTCGCCGGCTTCCAGCAGACGCCAGATATCATAAGCGCACTGCTCGGTTGCGGCAGCATAGCCGGTATATGTTGAATCGGGAACCGTATTGGTGTATTTATCGTTATCGTATTCGTACTTAGCGTTCACCGGCGAACAAGCCGTCAGCTTATCCATATCCTTAAAGAAGTCAACCAGTTCACCCTCGGAATACTGCTGGATATTCAGCGCTTCATCGGTGATGATGCCGGAGTTTTTGTCAATAATCGCCTGCACGCCGGAGTAATCGATGACCCACAGGCTGAGCGTATCAATCGTGCCGCTGAGCGTTTTTTCGTTGCTGGTAATAGCATCGTTGCTGGATTGCGCGCCGCAGGTTCTCATCGTGGTGGTCATCGTCGTATATTCATACATATACTTCTTCCAGTTTTCACCGGAGAAATTCGGCGGTGTTAACACGATTTGATTATAGTAATAGTTTTCCGGGCTCGGCGTATCAGCCTTATTATTGCTTCTTCTGTTGGAATAGTACCCGCCGCTATTTAAAGAGGAAACAGCGGTGTTCTTATTCGTCGAAACAGCGTTCGGCGAATCGGCTATGGTTTCGCCATTCCTACCACCATCATGAACAAGGTGGTCGACGACCTGAAGCAGTATGGCACCGTACAGCGCGCTCTGCTCGGCATCCAGGGTAAGGACGTCAACAACTATATCGACGAGCTGAAAGCCCAGAACAAGGAAGTGCCCGATTTCGGCACCGTAGAGGGTATCTACGTAGCCAAGGTGGACGAAGACGGTTCGGCTGCCGACGTATTGAAAGAGGGCGACGTCATCACCGCCATCGACAACAAGCCCGTTACAAAGATGGCCGAGCTGCAGGAGTATCTCTTCGGCAACAAGAAGCCCGGCGACAAGGTGACCATCACCTATCTGCGCAACAAGAACAAGAAGACGGCCACCGTCGAACTGAAGAACGCACAGGGCAACACGAAGGTTGTCAAGACAGCTGACATGGACGTGCTGGGTGCCAGCTTCCGCGAGGTGAACGAGCAGGAGAAGAAAGACCTGGGCATCAACTACGGTCTCGTCGTGGGCAAGGTGAATAAAGGTGCCATCCGCGATGCCGGCATCCCCGAGAAGTTCATCATCCAGACGGCCAACGACGTGCCGATGAAGACGATGGACGACCTGCAGAACGCTGTGAAGGAGGCTTCGAAGAGCAAGGATCCCGTGCTCTACATCAAGGGTGTCTTCCCCACTGGCAAGCGTGCCTACTTCGCCGTCGACCTGAGCAAGGAGTAACCCCCTCAACAGACAAAAG
>CALGGQ010000070.1 GCA_937915775.1 uncultured Clostridia bacterium
GCATCACTGAGAAAGGAGCAGTCGCTCACGCAGGCGCAGCTTGCCGAACGGCTCGGTATTACGGACAGAGCTGTTTCGAAATGGGAAAGAGGCAAATCGTTGCCCGACGTGGCGCTGATGCCGCAGCTGTGTGAGATACTGCATATCAACGTGAATGAGCTGTTAAGCGGGGAGAGATTGGGAATGGAAGAATATAACAGAAGATTAGAGGAAAACCTGCTGGAAATGACGCGGGCGAAGGAGGAGAGCGATAAACACCTGCTGAAGCTGGAGTGGGTTATCGGCTTTACGGGCAGCATCAGCTTTTTCGTGCTGATTTTTGTCGCGTCGTTTCTGACGATGCCCGACTGGGTACGGGTGCTGCTCATCGCGCTCGGGATGGTCAGCTTTCTGGTGGCGATGGTGTTTGGGCTGCAGATTGAGCAGAAGGCGGGCTACTATGAATGCCGCAAATGCGGCTACCGCTACGTACCGTCGTATAGGAGCGTGTTTTTGGCGATGCACGTCAACCGAACACGGTATATGAAGTGCCCGCAGTGCCATCAGCGCTCGTGGCAGAAAAAGGTGCTTTCCAAAGAAAATGAAAAAATGCTTGACAAATAAAAAATATTATATATAATATGCATTAGTACGAATATCAACCTATTGAAGTGGACCGGCGGTCCGCTTCTTTTGTTGTAAGGAGTGATGAATATGGCAAAGCCGAACACCGTGCAGCGGGTGGAGGAAATCGTGAAGCCCTATGCCGAGCAGCTCGGGCTGGAGCTTTGGGATGTGACCTTTAAAAAGGAGGGAACGGACTGGTACCTGCGTATCTTCATTGATAAGGAGGGCGGCGTTTCGATTGACGACTGTGTGGATTTAACGCACGCCGTGTCGCAGCCGCTGGACGATGCGGACCCGATTCCCCAGAATTATATGCTGGAAATCAGCTCGCCCGGTGTGGAAAGAGAGCTCACGCGCGACGCGCATTTTGCAAAATATATCGGCGCGCCTGTGACGCTGCGCACCATTCGCCCCGTGGACGGCGTACGCGATTTCGCCGGAACGCTCGAGGGCTACGAAAACAAGGTGATTACCGTCAGCCTGCCGGACGGCAGCACGGTATCGTTTGAGAAAAAAGAAGTCAATTACGTCAGACTTGACGATTTTAATATGGAAGATTTTATTTAACTTCAGATAGAAAAGGAAAGGTGATTTGGAAAAATGAGCAAGGAATTTTTTGAAGCAGTGAAAATGCTGGAGGCAGAAAAAGGCATTCCTGCCGATTATCTTTATGAAAAAATTGCCGGCGCTATCGTCGTTGCGGCAAAGCACGACTTTAACGGCAAGGATATCGTGCACTGCGATATCGACCCGGAAAAGCAGAAAATCAAGGTCTACGTCACCAAAAACGTCGTAGAGGAAATTGAGGACCCGGATACTGATTTAACACTCGAACAGGCGCAGGCAATCCGCAAGAGCGCCAAGGTTGGCAAGACGATTGACATTCCGCTGAAAACCAAGAACTTCGGCAGAATCGTTGCCCAGACTGCCAAGCACGTTATCCGTCAGGGTATCCGTGAGGCAGAGAGGGGACAGATGCTCTCCGAATTCCAGAGCAAGAATCAGGAGCTGCTCTCCGCTAAAGTAACGAATATTGACCCCGTGACGGGCAATATCACCCTGCAAATCGGCAAAAACGACGCCGTGCTGCCGAAGCAGGAGCAGGTACCCGGCGAGGTGTTCGCCGAGGGCGATACCACCAAGATTTTCGTCGTGGACGTCCGCGAGGGCACCAAGGGACCGAAGATTATGATTTCCCGTACGCACCCCGGTCTGGTGCGCCGTCTGTTTGAAACAGAGGTGCCGGAGATTTTTGACGGCACGATTGAGATTAAATCCGTCTCCCGTGAAGCCGGCTCCAGAACGAAGATTGCCGTGCTCTCCAAGGATGAGAACGTCGACCCTGTCGGCGCCTGCATCGGTCCGCGCGGTCAGCGTGTTTCCAATATTGTGGACGCGCTCGGCGGTGAGAAGATTGATATCGTCAAATATAGCGAGGACCCGGCGGAATTCGTGGCGGCTGCGCTGGCGCCGTCCGATGTCTGCGAGGTGGAAATTCTCGATGAGGGCGCCAAATCCTGCCGCGCCACCGTGCCGGACGGACAGCTTTCTCTGGCAATTGGCAATAAGGGACAGAACGTTCGCCTTGCCGCCAAGCTGACAGGCTGGAAGATTGATATCAAGCCGGAATCGGGCTTCTATGAGGGATAAGCATGAAAACGAAGAAAGTGCCGCTCAGGATGTGTACCGGCTGCGGCGAAATGTATGATAAGAGAACACTGGTCCGTGTGGTCAAATCTCCGGAGGGGGAAATCAGTCTGGATTTAACGGGCAAGAAGCCCGGGCGCGGTGCGTACGTCTGCAAAAAGGCGGAATGCCTGAAGCTGGCGAGAAAGAAGAAAGCCTTTGAACGCGCCTTCTCCGTGAAGATTGACGATGCGGTTTACGACACAATGGAAGAGGAAATTAAGCGTGCAGAATAAAAACTATCTCTCCCTGCTCGGGCTCGCCCGCAGGGCAGGCAAGCTGTCAATGGGGCACGATACGGTGCTGGAAAGCATCCGAAAAAGAAAAGCGAAGCTGCTGCTCTTTTCAAGCGATATTGCCGAGCGCCTTGTTGACGAAATGACAAAGGCGACCGAGCGCTTCTGCCCGGCGCTGCCGTGCTGCCGGCTGACGGAAACGATGGAGGAGCTTCATCTTGCCCTCGGCTACAGGGCGGGCGTGCTTGCCGTGAACGATAGCCATTTTGCCGACCGATTGATTGAATTGATAAACCAGGAGGAAAACGTGTATGGTGATTAAAACGAAGGTTTCCGACCTTGCAAAAGATTTCGGAAAACAGAATAAGGCAATTATTGAATTGCTTTCAAAATACTGCGAAGGTCCTGCAAAAAAAGCGAATACCGTGCTGACGGAGGAGGAGCTCAACGTCTTCTTTGATGCCTTCACGCGTGAGAACAGCGTCGCCTCCTTTGACGCCTATTTTGCCACGCGCAAGCCCGCCGAGCAAAAGAAAGAGGAAAAAGTCCCTGCCAAAAAAGCGGCGAAGCCGAAGGATGATGCCAAGAGCAAGAAGCATCAGAGCCAGGCGGCGATTCTGCAGATGGCGGAGCAGGCGGCAAAGCGCGCCGAGGAAAAGGCGAAGAAAAAGGCAACCCAGGCGCCGCAGGCAAGAACCAAGGGCGAGGCGCGCCGTATTGATACGAGAGCGAACACCGTCGACCTTGAAAAATATAACCAGAAGTACGAGGATATTGCGCCTGCCAGCAGTTATAATGACAACCAGAACAAGCAGAAGCTGAGCCAGAAATCCAAGCAGTACCGAAAGAAGAAGCCCGTTTCTAAGAAAAGGGAGACTGAGGCACAGCGCCTGGCGCGTATTGCCGAGCAGCGTAAAAAGCAGCAGATTAAGATTTCCGTTCCCGAGGAAATCACCGTCGGCGAGCTTGCCTCGCTGCTGCGTATGACGGCAACCGAGGTTATCAAGGAGCTGATGAAGCTCGGTATGATGGTGACCGTCAATGAGGTCATCGACTACGAAACGGCGGAAATCGTCGGTACAGAGCTCGGTGCCAAGGTAGAGAAAGAGGTTGTTGTCTCCATTGAGGAGCGTATTATCGAGGAAGAGGACGAAAACGACGAGAACGCCGTAACCCGCTGCCCCGTTGTCTGCGTGATGGGCCACGTTGACCACGGTAAGACCTCGATTCTGGACGCTATCAGAAACACGTCTGTCACAGCAACCGAGGCGGGCGGCATCACCCAGGCAATCGGTGCGTATCAGGTGGAAACCGAGGACGGCTCCCTGATTACGTTCCTGGATACCCCCGGCCACGCAGCATTTACCGCGATGCGTGCCAGAGGTGCGATGGCAACCGATATTGCCGTGCTGGTCGTCGCAGCTGACGACGGTATTATGCCGCAGACGATTGAGGCGATTAATCACGCCAAGGCTGCCGGTGTTGAAATTATTGTTGCAATTAACAAGATGGATAAAGAGGGTGCCAACCCCGACCGCGTCATGCAGCAGCTGACCGAGCACGAGCTTGTTCCCGAGGAGTGGGGCGGCGATGTCATCTGCGTGCCTGTTTCCGCCAAGACGAAGATGGGCATTGATAAGCTGCTGGATACGATTAATCTGGTCGCTGAAATGAGCGAGCTCAAGGCGAACCCGAACCGCTCCGCCAAGGGTGTTGTCATCGAAGCCAAGCTCGATAAGGGCAGAGGACCGATTGCAACGCTGCTGGTACAAAACGGTACGTTAAAGGCGGGCGATGTCATTATCGCCGGCACCGCCGTCGGCAGAGTCAGAGCGATGACCGATTACCGCGGCAGAAAGCTCAATGAAGCCGGTCCGTCCGTTCCCGTTGAAATCATGGGTCTGGATTCCGCCCCGATGAGCGGCGATTTGTTCAACGCCGTATCGGATGAAAAGTTGGCCCGTCAGCTCGTGGAGCAGCGTAAGGAGCAGGCAAAGGAAGAGGAATTCAAGGCATTCCAGAAGGTCACGCTCGACACCCTGTTTGATACGATTCAGGAGGGCGAGATGAAGGAGCTGAACATCATCGTCAAAGCGGATGTTCAGGGCTCCGTGGAGGCTGTCAAGCAGTCGCTGCTGAAGATTGAAAACGACGAGGTGCGCGTCAAGATTATTCACGGCGGCGTCGGCATTATCAACGAGAGCGACGTGATGCTTGCCAATGCTTCCAACGCGATTATCGTCGGCTTTAACATCCCCGCCGACCCGATTGCCACCGAAATCGCCAAACGCGACGGCATTGAAATCAAGTTGTACGATATTATTTACGACGCTATCGAGGATATTGAAAACGCGATGCGCGGCATGCGTGCGCCGAAGTACCGCGATGTTGACACCGGTACCGCAGAGGTACGCGAGGTTTACAAGATTTCCACTGTCGGCACGATTGCCGGCTCCATCGTCACCTCCGGTACGATTAAGCGAAACGGAAAAATGCGCGTGCTGCGTGACGGCAAGCTCATCGGCGATGTGGAGATTGCCAACCTCAAGCGTTTCAAGGACGACGCCAAGGAGGTTTCCTCCGGTTATGAGTGCGGTATCTCGCTGAAGGATTTCGACGATATCCGCCAGGGCGATGTCTTTGAATGCTACATTGTTGAGGAATACAGAGATTAATGCGGAATTCGGAATGCGGAATGCGGAATTACGTAGGGGCGGATACCATCCGCCCGCCAATCATGTAATAGATTTAAGGAAGATGAAATGGCAGGTTACAGAATAGACAGAATCACCGAGGACATCAAGCGCGAGCTGATTCACATTCTGCGTGAGGTGAAGGACCCGCGCGTCAGCGAGATGCTGACGGTTGTCAAGGTGGAGGTCAGCAATGATTTGAGCTACTGTAAGGTATATGTCAGCGCAGTGGACGGTCTGGAGGCGGCAAAGGAGTCGGTCAAGGGGCTGAAAAGCGCCGGCGGCTTTATCCGAAAGCGCCTCGGCGCGTCGCTGCATCTGCGCAAGGTGCCGGAGCTGAAATTCATTGCAGACGATTCGATTGAAAAGGGCTTCGAGCTGTTTGACAAGCTGAAGAGCCTTCATATTCCGGAGGAAACCGAGGATGACGAAGATTAATGTAGAAAAATGCGCCGGTCTGCTGAAGGAAAAGGATAACATCCTCATTCTGACGCATGCCCATCCCGACGGCGATACGCTCGGTTGCGGCTTTGCGCTGTGCCGTGCGCTGCTGCAGCTGGGCAAAAAGGCACGGGTGATTTGCGGGGATGAGATTCCCGCGAAATACGCATACCTGTACCGCGATATCACGATGCCCGATTTTGAGGCGGAGTATATTGTCGCGGTGGATGTGGCGACGGAAAATCTGCTCGGCAGCCTGGCGGACACCTACGGCGGCAAAATCGACCTTTGCATCGACCATCATGGCAGCAACACCGCTTATGCCGAGTATCTGCTGCTGAATGCGGACGCGGCGGCTGCGGCGGAAACTGTGTTCAAGGTCATCAAGGCAATGCGCGTCAAAATTGATAAGGGCATTGCGGACTGCCTGTATACGGGGCTGACGACCGATACCGGCTGCTTCCGTTATGCAAGCACGACCTCGAATACCTACCGTGCGGCGGCGGAGCTGATTGACCTCGGCGCCGATAACGGCATTATCAACCGCGTGATGTTTGAGACGAAAACCAAGACTTACGCGGCATTGGAGCGCCTTGCCATCGAGGGAATGCGCTTTTATGAAAACGAGCGCGTCTGCGTGATTACCGTCACGCAGGAGATGTACCGCGTCACCGGCTCCGGCGAGGAGGAAACAGAGGCGATAGCGCCGCTCACCCGCCAGACGGAGGGCGTGGAAATCGGGCTTACCATACGCGAAAAGGCGGACGGCAAGTGCAAGTGCTCCATCAGAACGTATGAGAGCGTGGATGCTTCGGCGCTCGCTGCCTGCTTCGGCGGCGGCGGTCACAAGCAGGCGGCTGCCTGTAAGTTTGACTGCGGCGTAGCGGAGGCAAAGAAGCTGCTGCTGGCAAAATGCCGCGATTTTCTCAGCTGATATGACGGGGATTATCTGCATCAATAAGCCCGAGGGCATTACCTCCTTCGGCACGGTGGCAAAGGTTAGGGGCATTCTGCGCGAAAAGAAGGCAGGTCATACGGGTACGCTGGACCCGATGGCAACGGGTGTTCTGCCGGTGATGCTCGGCAGCGCCACGCGCTTTCTCGACTTTCTGCCGGACAGCGATAAGGGCTACCGCGCCTCCTTTGTGCTCGGCAAAACGACGGACACGCTGGATATTACCGGCACGGTGACGGGGGAGTATCCCGTAAACGTTACCCGTGCGGACGTGGAGCAGGCGCTTGCGCCGTTTCGCGGCACGTTTTGGCAGCTGCCGCCGATGTACAGCGCAAAAAGCAAGGACGGCGTGCGCCTTTATGAGTTGGCAAGGCAGGGTGTTGCCGTGGAACGGGAGCCGTGCGAGGTCACCGTTCACCGGCTGGAGCTGATTGGTGAAGCGAACGGGGAATACACCCTTGATGTGCTGTGCTCCAAAGGCACCTATATCCGCTCGCTGATTGACGATATCGGCTCTGCGCTTGGCTGCGGCGCCGTCATGACGGCTCTGTGCCGCACGCAGGCAATGGGCTTTACGCTCGCAAATTGCGTAACGCTCGATGAGCTGCAGCAGAAAAAGGACAGCGGCGCCGGCTTTGACGGCTGCGTGATACCGCTGACGGAAATACTGAAGGAATACGACACCGTGACAGTCACAGAGGCGCAGGCAAAGCGCTTCCAAAACGGCGGTGCGCTGGATATCCTCCGGCTTCGCAGGAAACCGCAGCAGGGGGCGCTCTGTACGGTTTATGCACCCGACGGTGCGTTTTTGGGACTTGGCAGAAATGACGGCGCCGCCTTGCAGGCAGTGCGCGTGCTGCCGCATCAGGGATAAGATATGGAAAAAGCGAGAAAAGCAGTAGCGCTCGGTGATTTCGACGGAATGCACTTGGCACACAGAACAGTTGTGACGGGTGCACCGAATGCCACGGTCTACTGCGTGAACAATCAGTTTACCCTGCTTCAGAAAAGCATTTTTACGCAGCGGTATCCGAACGCCGTTTTTGCGGATTTTGAAGCGATAAAACATATGACGGCGCAGGAATTCACCGATGAAATTCTGCTCGGGCAGCTGGACGCGGGCATTCTGCTGTGCGGTTATAACTTCCGTTGTGGTAAAAACGCAATGTGGACGGCGCTGGATTTAAGACAGTATCTGGAGAGCCGCGACGTCTGGGTGCGTATTTTGGAGCATCAGGATTATGAGAATGAGCCCATCAGCGCCACACGCATCCGCCGCTGTCTGCAAGACGGCGCCATTGAAGCGGCAAACGCGATGCTCGGCTATGCCTTCACGTTTGAGGCAGCGGTCATCGGGGGCGACAGGCGCGGCAGAACCATCGGCTTTCCGACGGCAAACCAGCAGTATCCCGAAGGGCTTGTGCTGCCGAAATGCGGCGTGTACGAAAGCCGCACCGAGGTGGACGGCGTGCTTTACCGCTCGTTTACCAATCTCGGCTTCCGCCCGTCCTGGCAGGTGGAAAAGCCGCTTGCCGAAACGCACATATTTGACTTTACGGGCGATTTATACGGCAAAACCGTTAGGGTAGAACTGATACGATATCTGCGGGAGGAACAGCGTTTTCATTCCGCACAGGAACTCAAGGAACAGTTAATCGATGATAAAAGCAGTATTGTTTGATTTTGACGAAACGCTTCAGGACAGAACGGAGGCGTTTGAGCATTATATGGACGCTTTCTTTGCGCTGTATCTGCCCGCGCTTAAGGGCGAGGAGCTGGAGCAGCGCAGGGAGGAAATGCGCGTCACCGGCAACGGCGGCTATGTGGACAGGGTGAAATGGTATTCCGGTCTGATTGACAGCTGGCATTGGGTTGAAGCACCGCCTGCCGAGGAGCTGGCGCATCATTATGACTATACCTTCGGTAACCACAACGTTGTGTTTCCGAACTCGGCGCCGCTCTTGCAGGAGCTGAAAAAGCGCGGCTACATTACGGGCGTGATTACGAACGGCCCCGCCTATCTGCAAAATCATAAAATGCAGCAGAGCGGCTTGATGGAGTGGATTGACGTACTGGTTGTCAGCGGCGATTACGGCATTCATAAGCCTGACCCGCGTATTTATGAAATTGCGGCGGAAAAAATCGGGCTGAAATGTGAGGAGTGCGTCTACGTCGGCGATCATCCGGTGAACGATATTCAGGGTGCGCTCGGCGCCGGAATGAAGGCAATCCGCATGAATTTCGGCTGGTTTTACAACCAGGATTTGCGCCCCGATGTACCGGTGATAACCGATATTATAGAAGTTTTGAATTATCTGGATTAAGGATGTAACACAGGAAGGGGTGCCCTATTTACTTAGGGCGCCCCTTCCTGTGTTTTTTCCTTTTTGTCACAATCACCAAAAAAGCAAAGCCCTTTTTGGTAATGTTGAATAAGGATAGGTGCGCTCTGCTTTTTTTGTTGAATTTTGCGGGGCGCTTGTTGTATAATTAGTTAGTAATATAAATATAAGGAGTTATTTGTATGGGCAACAAAACAAAAAAGAAAAGCGGTCTGAATTATAAGCAGACGTTTTTAATCGGTTTCGGCTTTATGAGCTGTATGACGCTGTGGTCGGTTTATAATTCCTATGTGCCGGTCATTTTGCGTTCCAAGTTTACCGAGCTGCTCGGCGAAGGCACGAAAGCCGCTGCGTTTCTGAATGACCATAAGGCGCTTGCGTGGGTTTCCGTTGCGCTTATCGTCAACGCGATTATGACGATTGATAATATTTTCGGCGTCATCTTCCTTCCGTTCTTCGGCAAGCGTTCGGACAGAGTCAAGGCGGGCAAGTGGGGCAAGAGAATGCCGTTTATTTTGGTTTGTATGCCGATTTGTGCCGTTTTCTTCTGCTTTATTCCCGTTGCCGCTCTGGTGAAGGCGGCGGGCCTGTCCGTTTTGCTGATGATGACGGTCATCATTTTCTTCAATTTCACGATGTCCATATGGCGTTCGCCGGTGGTTTCGCTGATGCCGGACTTCACACCTTCCAAAATGCAGTCTGATGCCAACGCCGTTATCAACATCATGGGCGGCATCGGCCAGATGGTCGGCTTTGTTGTCGGTACGATTGCGGCAGCGCTGGCGGGACTGGTCGGCTTCACGGAGATCGCGTTAGGGCTTAAGTCGGATACAGACGCTTTGGGTCACGTTCTGGAGGCGGACGGCAGCATCAGAATGATAGACGGTGTTGCGCAAAAGGTGAATTATGTTCCGGTATTTGTTGTCACCGCCATCATTGCCGTGCTTTGCCTTGTCGTTCTGACGCTGTTCTACAGAAGAAACAGACAGCATGACCTTACGGCAACTGAGGCAGAAAAACTGGAAGCGGGAGACGATACGCCGAAAAAGAAGGTTTCCATCAAAAACCTCGATATGAGCAAAGGAGAAAAGAGAAGCCTTCTCATCATGCTCCTTGCGCTGTTCCTGCTGAATAACGCCACGGAGGCGATTGTTCCGAACTTCACAAATTTCGCAAACGATACCCTGATGGTGCAGCCGATTTATTCCACGCTGATGATGGCGGTATTCGCCGTTTCACTCGCTCTTTTCGGTATTCCTGCCGGCGTGATGGGCAGAAAGCTCGGCAGAAAAAAGACGATTATGATCGGTCTTGCCGGTATCGTCTTTATGTTCATTGTTTATCTTACCGTATCTCAGGTGCTGCCGAAAAATGCGGACGGCACGGTGAATACCTTTACCTGGATTTGCCTTTGGATTGCGCTGGTTGTCGGCGGTGCCGCAGTCGGATGCGTCAATATCAACACGCTGCCGCTGGTGCTTGCCATGGGCGGCAGAGAGCACGTGGGAACCTTCACGGGCTACTACTATACGGCAACGCAGGCTGCTTCTATTACGGGCCCGATTCTCTGCGGTCTTGTCATCGGTCTGTTCCACGAGGACTATAACTATATGTTCCTCTATTGCGCGGTGATGTTTGCACTCGGTCTGATTGCCATGCTCGGCGTGAAGCACGGCGAAGCCACGGCTGAGGATGAGGAATGGATTCAGGAGGCTGTTGAGGCAGCAGGGGATTAATCTCACAGGAATAACAATGTTTCGCAATGGCGCTCGCAAGGGCGCTATTGCTTTTCATCTGCAAAAATGACTGAGAAGGGAGGAAGTGCGATGTATGACCGATATTCCGTCAGACGGCTGGCGGTTACGGCTGCTGTTTTAATTATTGTCGGAATATTAAAAGTACCGCCAAGCCCGCTGCGGCAGCTTGTCAGCGGCGCGGTCTCCTTCGCGGTTTACCTCCTGATTTGTGCGGACTGGCTGTTCAGCATCCGCCGCCGGTTTATCCAGAAGGCGCTGAAACGGTATATGACCGTGTTTTCGGCGCTGCTGATGTTCTTAACGTGCGTTACCACGGTGAAGTATCGCTTTGTTGCCGAAAGCTCCTTTCTCAACCGGCAGCTGTGGTACTGGTACTATGTGCCGTTAATGCTGTTGCCGCCGCTGATGCTGCTCTCAACGCTCTATATCGGCAAGCCGGACCGTTACCGGCTGCCGTCAAAATGGCATCTGATTTTTATTCCGTATACGGCGGTGATGCTGGGATTTGTGACGAATGATATTCATCAGCTGGCGTTTCGCTTCCGTCCCGATATGGTAAACTGGAATGCGGAATATACCTACGGCGTACTGTATTATGCGGCGGTGGCGCTGCTTGCCTTCGGTGTGATTGCCACACTGGCGGTAACCTTTCAGGCGTGCCTGAAGCAGCGCTTCTGGCATTCGTTCTGGCTGCCGCTGACCGTCGTGCTGCTCGGTGCGGGGTACTGGGCGGTCTATGTGTTTGGCAGCACTGCGGCAAAAGCCTTGATAACAACGCTGTTTTCTATGACGGAGGCAGTCGTGCTGTTTACCGTCTGTTTCTGGGAGAGCCTGGTGTGCGTGCATCTGATACCGTCCAATTCCAACCATACGGATTTCTTCACGGCGTCCTCATTGAACGCCGGGCTGACGGATAAAAATTACCGGGTGCGCCTGACAGCGCCGAACGATATTGTTCCGCTGCCCGAGGAGGTGCAGCAGGCGGAAACCATGCCCGTGCTGCTGGGGGACGGAACTACCTTATTAAAAAGCTATCAGGTGAGAGGCGGCAATTTCTACTGGATGGAGGACCTCAGCGAAATCATCCGTCTGAATGAAAAGCTGGCGGATACGGAGGACTATCTTACAGAGGAAAACGCCATGCTCGACGCTGCCACGGCGATTGAGGAGGGCAGAAAGACCTTTACCGAGCAGAACCGCCTGTATGACCGCATTGAAAAACAGATTAAGCCGCAGCTTGACAAGGTGAACGACCTGATTGAAAGCCTGCCGGAGGAAGAGGAACTATTTCTAAAGCAGATGAAGCAGGCAGGTATTCTCAATGCGTATATCAAGCGGTATTCTAATCTGCTGCTGCTTGCCGGCAGCAGCCCTGCGATTGAGCTGTCGGAGCTCGGTCTGGCGCTTGCGGAGTCGATAGAATACGTGAAGCTCGCGGATATTCCCGCGATGTTTTCCTCTCAGGGCAGCGGCTATATCAACGCCGATTTTGCGTTGCTGGTGTATGAGCTGTATGAAGCGCTGCTGGAGAGCGCGCTGCCGTCTGTTGAAGCGGTGCTGGTATCCCTCAGGGCGCTTGACGGCGTGCTGACCTTTTATGCGGAGGTTTCCGCTCCGGCACCGGCGTTTAAGGCTGCGCCGTTTCGCCGCCGGCTGAAAGAGGCTGGCGCAGTGCTGCAAACGGAGCAGGACGGCGATACCGTCAGCGTGACGGTGAAAGCGTATATGGGAGGTGAGGACGTATGACAGTTTCCCATCTTCCGCTCTGGGTGCTTGCCGCAGGAGGTACCTTCTGTGTGCTGCTGACGGTGCTGTATGCCTTCCTGCTGGTCAAGACGTTTGAGGTCAGGCAGAAGCAGGGCGCTTTCGTGTTCTATCTGCTGTTTTTCTTTTTAAACTTGACGATGCTGCAAGGCATCGGTGATACCTGTAACTGCGTGTATTTTAACCCTGCGCTCGAGGACGGCTGGTTTGCATGTCTGCCGGCAGCGGCTGTGGCTGCGGCGCTGGCGGTGCTTACCGCAGTCGGTATCCTTTCTGCCGTGAAGCTGTACGGCAGTCTTTCAACGGAGCTGACGCCCGCCTCGCTGATGGAGGGGCTGGATATGCTGCCGGACGGCATTTGCTACAGCACGGCCTCCGGTGTGCCGCTGCTGGTGAACAGTAAAATGCAGAGCATCTGCATTGAGGCGTTCGGCACGGCGGTGCTGGATACCGATTTATTGGAAAAACGCTTCAACAGCGGCGAGGTTGCCGCGGGCTGCGCCGTAACGGGCATTAATGACAGCCGTTTTCTGCATCTCGGCGACGGCAGCGTCTGGAACATTGTGAGAAACGACCTCATGATTAAACGGATGCAGGTGCGGGAAATCATCGCCTATGAGGTGACCGAGGAATACGAAAAAAGCCGCCGGCTGGAGCAGCGCACCCAGCATCTTGCCGAGGTCAATCGGCAGCTGCATGAATACAGCAGCAATTTGGATGAGATTATCCGCGAGCGTGAAATCTTATCGGCAAAAATTCATCTGCATGACGATGTCGGGCGGTCGCTGCTGGCGTTGCGCGCCTACATTGCGCAGCAGAATATCAGCCGTGAGCAGCTGGTGGCGCTGTGGAAATTCACTGTCGCGGTGCTGCGGCGCGAGGCGGTGTCTGACAATCACGGGGACCGTATGGAGGCGCTGCGCGAAGCGGCAAAGGCGGTGGATGTCAGCCTGAACTTTGACGGCGAAATCCCTGCCGAGCCGGAGCTCAACCGGGTGATTGCGCTCGCGGTGCGCGAATGCCTGACAAACACGGTCAAGCACGCCGACGGCAGTGAGCTCACTGTGAAAACGAGAGAAAAAGACGGTGCTTACACCGTGGAAATCACGAACGACGGCAGGCAGCCGGACGGCGCTATCACCGAGCGTGGCGGTCTGCGCAATCTCCGCAGGGCGGTGGAAATGAACGGCGGAGAAATGGAAACGGAATTTGAGCCGCGCTTTTTGCTGCGGCTGAAGCTGAGGGAAAAGTATGAGTAAGGTGCGTGTGATGATTGTCGATGACCAGTCGATTTCGCGTCAGCTGTTTGAGATGTATGTCAAATCCAGCGAGCGCTATGAGCTGGCATTTTCCATCGCCTCTGCGGCGGTAGCCGATGTGTACATTCTGAAAAACAAGGTTGATTTAATCCTGATGGATATTCTGATGAACGACGGCTCCAATGGGCTGGAGGCGGCGCGCCAGATTAAGCAGCGCAACCCGCGCATCAAGATTATCGCCGTGACCTCGATGCCGGAGCGCTCGTGGATGGAGAAGGCGAAGGAAATCGGGGTGGACAGCTTTTGGTACAAGGAAACAGATGAAAAGACCATTCTGGAGGTGATGGACCGCACGATGAACGGTGAGTCCGTGTATCCTGACCGTGCGCCTACCGTCAACCTCGGCTATGCGACCAGCGCCGATTTTACGGAGCGCGAGCTCGAGGTGCTGCGCATTATTACGACAGGCGCTTCCAACGCGCAGGTGGCGGCGCAGCTCGGCATTTCGGAATATACCGTTAAATCCCATGTGCGCAGTATGCTGGATAAAACGGGCTACCGTTCCCGCACGGAGCTTGCCATCAAGGCGCGCGTCATCGGGCTTGCCATTAGCCACGAGGATTTGACGTAGTCCCGGTAGTCAGCCACCGGCGACGGAAAAATAGTCACTTGTGACGTATTCATCCTTTTGGTTTTATTGTATGATATATAGTGAATAAATCTGAAAAGGAGCGATAATATGGCAGAAATCCATAAGGTGATTATTGACAGCGATACCGCCGGCGACGACGCTGCGGCGTTGATTCTGGCGGCAAGAAGTAAGAATTTAGATATCTTAGGCGTTACGGTAGCAGCGGGCAATGTCAGCCTGCAGCAGGGCGCGGATAACGCGCTGGCTGCACTGGAGCTGGTCGGCTGCGACGCACCTGTTTACCTCGGCGCTACGGCGCCGCTCTCCGGCGAGGAGCAGGAGTGCTTCAGCGTGTACGGCAGCGACGGAATGGGCGATGCGGATTTAGTTCACCCGAAGGGCAAGCCGCAGGAAAAGAATGCGGTGGATTTCATCCTTGATACCATCCGCGAAAACCCGTATGAAGTCGAAATTATGGCGCTCGGCCCCGTGACCAACCTTGCTCTTGCGATTCAGCAGGACAGGGAAACGATGCTCAAGGTGAAACGCATCTGGTCCATGGGTACGGCGGGCTTCGGTCCCGGCAACGCTACGCCGGTGGCGGAATTCAATGTCTATAAGGATGCTGACGCCTATAAGATGATGCTGGAGCTGGGTGTGCCTGTCACCGTAATCGGTCTGGATATGGATGACGAGCCGACCTGGACGAGCGAGGAATACCTGAACACCGTGATGAAAAACGGCAACGAGGTGCAGCAGTTTATGGCGACGGCTGCCGGCAAGCTGCTCGAATTCAAAAAGGGCAACGGCATTCCGGCGGTGGATTTGCCCGATGCCGTGGCGATGGCGTGCCTGGCGTGGGACGATTTTGTGGAGGAAACAACGCTCTGCTACGGCAGCTGCATTACCGATAAGGGCGAAACCTACGGTATGGTCATTTTCTATAAGGACGGCTTTGTCTACGACTCGATGCCGAAAATCGGCAAGGCAAATGTCTCCGTGGTATCCAAGGCGAAGAAAAGCGAGTTTGTTGAACGGCTGAACCGTGTGTTCTGCGAGTAAAGAAAGGAGCGACCTATGGAACGTTATAAAAAACTGACGCTGCTGCATTCCAACGATATGCACGGTGATTTCCTGGCGGAGGATGTGGACAACAAGCTGGTCGGCGGCGTGGCAATGCTGTCCGGTTATATCAGCAAGGTGCGTGAGGAGGAGCCGAACACGCTGTACTGTATCGCAGGCGATATGTTCAGAGGCTCGGTCATCGACTCCGAATATCAGGGCATTTCCACGATTGAGATTATGAATATGCTCGCACCGGATGTCGTTACCCTCGGTAACCACGAAACGGATTACGGCGTGGCGCACCTGCTCTTCCTTGAAAAATGCGCCAAGTTCCCGATTATCAACGCGAACTTACATATCAAAACCAATAACGCCAGACTCTTTAATCCCTTCCTGATAAAGGAGATTGACGGGATGAAAATCCTCTTTATCGGCATTCTTACCGAGGAGGTTATCGCCCAGACGAAGAACGACGGCGTCATCGGCGCCTTCGTAGATATCAGCGAAGCGGCGGAGGAAATCGGCAGAATCTGTAACGCGTATAACGCTATCGATATTGATTTCACCGTACTGCTGACGCATATCGGCTTTGAGGAAGATAAAAAGCTCGCGGCTGCGCTTGACCCGGCGTGGGGCGTTGATGTCATCATCGGCGGTCATTCCCATACCTTTATTGACGAGCCGGCAAAGGTCAACGATATTCTTATCGTCCAGGCAGGTACCGGCACCGACCAGATCGGCAGATTTGACATCGTGGTCGATACGGATAACAACTGCGTGGCGGGTTATCAGTGGCAGTGCGTACCGATTAATAAGGACACCTGCCCGGTGGATGAGGATTTAGAGAATCTGATTGTCAAATACAAGAGCCAGACAGACGAAAAGTACGGCAGAATGATTACCCGTTTCAAGCGCAAGCTGACGCATCCCGAAAGAACGCGCGAAACGGCGCTTGGCGGTCTGTTTGCCGATGCACTGCGCAACAGTCTCGGTCTGGATATTATGCTGCTCGGCTCGGGCAGTGTGCGCTGCGAGGAACTCGGTCCCATCGTGCTGCTGCAGGATTTGACGGAAGCGTTCCCGTATGATGACGCGGTGTATATGATCAAGGTCACCGGCGCACAGCTCAGAAAGATGCTGCTCTATATGGTGCGCGATGAGGTCTGGGAGGGCGTTCACTGCGAATTTTACCAGTTTTCCGACGGCTTACATGCGGTCTATTCCAAAGAGGCGCACGAATTCATTGAATTCGATTACGAGGGGCTGCCAATTAAGGATGAGCACGTCTTTAAGGTAGGTCTGCAGCAGTTCCACTTCAACAATCTCGAGGATGTGTTTAATATCCCGATGGCGGAGATTGAGGCAAACGGCAAGCCGCGCATCGTCTCCACCTCCTGTCGTCAGGTGATTGAGGAATATCTGTCCGCGCATCAGCACCTTGACCGTGTGGCGGGCGACAGACTGATTGTTGAATAAGCTTAATAAGATGAAAGACAACCGTGAGCGACCTTCCATAAAGAAGGTCGCTCAGTGAAATTAATCCTTGCGGATTAGTGAAATATTATTTAATATTCTCGCTGCAGACTGTGACTTAATTATTCTGACAAATCGGAATTTATCGAGCTAACAGTTTGCTGGCGCAAACGCTAATACGGCTGGCGCCGTGCTATCGATTCAGCGTGCCGTCAGGCACTGTTAGCTTGCCGTAGGCAACGTTAGCGTTGAACGCAGTTCAACCGTTAGCGCACCGCTGGTGCCGTTAGCTCTACAAATTCTGATTTGAAAATACAATAAAGAAGGCGGTTGCGTTTAAACGCAGCCGCCTTCTTTATGACGGATGCCCCGTGGTCGCCTTTTTTACGGTCTGTCAATAATACCTTTCACTAACCACTAAACACTAATTTAGTCACTTGTGGTGATGTAATCTATTTTGTATTAATATATAATAAGGATGAGTAAATCCGTTTCACTTTTAACAGAAAGGAGAGCTTATGGGATTATTTGATAATTTGGGAACTCCGGCGGCTCCGGCAGCCGGAACGGGAAACGCAGTGAGAGATATCGTTTTTTCCTCGCTGCCGAATACACTGGAGGAATTCAAGGCCCTGCCGCAGGCGGCGCTCGCCACCCCGTTTGATACGGCGGCGCTGACGGTGCTGGCGCTTTGCTTTTACCCCCAGAACAGGGATCTTTCGCTTGAAATGCTGGATTACCTGAGAGGACCGCGTCCGCTCAGTACATACGACAAGCAGTTTATCCGCGACCGCTTTATGGATGCGAGCTACGTACCGCGCTCCTATTTCGTCGGTGCTACGCCGGATAACGATTATGCGCCGTCGCAGCCGTACACCCTGCGCTTCAGCGAAACCCCGTATTCCTACGGTGATGAGAATTATGCCAAGCTGTATATCAGCTCCGGCGGAGCGGACAGCCCGCGGATGGTGCAGCTGCGGCTCGCCAAGGACGGCAAGTGGTACCTGTGGGAGCAGTTTTTACTCTCCGGCATCCGCGCCCCCGAAAGCACGAACCTCTGGGCATAATTCGGAAAGGATTTGAAAATGAAAAAGATAGTATCCCTCCTGCTGTCACTGGTGCTGCTGCTCAGCACCGTGCCGCTCTTTACCGTCAGCGCTGCTGCGGCAACGGCGGTGGAGGTGACAACGGGAGCCGCGCTGAAGGATTATTTAGCGAAAAACGGCGACTATACGATTAAGGTCACCAAAAAAATCCGGTATAACTATAAGCAGAAAGCGGAAGACTTTGCCAAGCTCGGAACCGGCACCAAGACGCTGGATTTAAACGGGCAAACGATTGAAATCGGCAACGATTATAATACGACTTCTGCTTTTGATACGAGCGCTGTGTTCAACATTGGCCCGGGCGCCAAGCTGATTGTGAACAATTCCGTCAGCGGCGGTACCGTTAAATCTGACGGCACGCTTCACAATTACGACCATATCAATTACCAGAAATGCAACCGCAGCGTCAGAAATATCTTTGCGGTCACCGGCGGCACGCTGGTCGTCAACGGCGGCACCTTTGAGGCGGGCCGCTCCAAGAAGGATTATAATGCTGACGCAGCCAAAAACGAATACCAGCAGATTAATGGCTCTGCCGTGATGATTTCGGGCGGCAGCACGGTGATTATCAACGGCGGCTCCTTTTACGGCAGGGGCTGGCGTGCGACGAAAGCGCGCTGCGCCGGTATCTGCCTGTATGACAGCAAGAGCACTCTCACTATCAACAATGCGCATGTTTACGGCAACGGCGGCGCCAATACCATCGGTGTGGAATTCGGCGGCAAGGTCACCGTTTTCTCCGGTATCTTCGAAAACAATGTGCAGGATCTGGCGATTGACGTATATTCCTACTTCAAGATGAACAGCTCGGTGTCTAATCACCCCAAGCAGGGCTCGCTCGGGCTGGAGAATAGTATGCTGGCAGATAACTGCCAGGCAGTGGCAGACGGTAAAAGCGATGACTTTTCGAACGACCATTTAGAGAATTACACCAAGAAAATTGTGGTGTCACCGACCAAGCGAACTGTGGCAATCAAAGTGCCGAACGACGATTGGTTTGTCCGGGTCAGCCGCTACGGTACCAAGGGCAAGGTCTTTACGGCGACAGGCTTTACGCCGCACTTCAAGCTGACGGACAGCGGTGTGCCGATTAAGCACACCATGATGTATGAATGGTCGGTTTACGAAAAGGGTAAGCCCTCCGCTACGTTAAAGCTGAAAAACGGCAATGACAGTTTGCTTACGACCAGCAGCACGTTTGATATCTATCAGCAGCTCGATTGTACGAAGCTCACAGCGAATAAAAATTACACCGTCAAGGTGACGGCTGCCGAATTCCTTTTCAGCACGGATTACTATCCGCTTTCGGCAACGGCAACCGCGGATTTCACGGCGCTGGATAAAAAGATGCCGGTGGTGTCGTCGCAGCCTATAACGTCACCGGCAAGTGCCAAGGGCGGCGAGGTGAGCGTGCGTGCCGTCATTGATAACGTGGACATTTCCTCTGGCGATACCGTGAAATGGTATAAGGTGGAAAAAGGCACCGTGACCTGCCTCGGCGACGCAACCGCAGGCTCCCAATCGTTTTTCTATTATTCCGGTACCGTTGACAGTGAGTACGGCATCTATGCCGTGGCGCAGACGCCGATTGGTTCCGTGACGACGAGCACTGTCAAGGTCGGCTACATACCGCAGTTCACCGGTGCGGCGCAGACTGTCAGCGTGCAGCAGAACGACAAGATTTTCCTGACGATTCCGAGCGACGCCGATAATTGCGGACGGTTGAAGAGCAAGTCTACCAAAACCGGCTGGTATCGGGTAGTAAACGAGGCAAGCAAACTCTATGAACGCGTAGACGGCGACAAAGCGGCGGATGCCTATAAGGGCAGAACCTCTGTCTCCGGCGAAACGCTGACAATTACCGGCGCGCGATCGAGCGACGCACAGCAGTATGTCCGTATTATTGAGTATCTGAATGCAGACGGCGAAACGAAGGAGATCATCAGCCCGGCTGTTACCGTGACAGTGACGGAAAACAGCAGCCTGATTACCTCGCTGATGATCGACGGCTATACCGCGCCGACATACGGCGAGCTGCCATGCCAGAAGGATGCGTTAATCCCGAGCAGCGATAAGTATACGGTGGAAAGCGTTACTTGGACCGGCGTGGATTATCTCGACAAGGTAATTAATTCCACCAACCCGTCCGTGAGCATCGTGCTGAAAGCAAAGAGCGGCTACCAGTTCTGGTTTGACGACACCGGCTATATCCGCTGTATGCTCGGCAATTGGAGCACGGCTGCCTACGGCACTGCTAACAGCGGCGAGGATACGATTACCGTTTCCAAAACCTACGATAACCACACGCCGGTTTATCAGCCCTATGACCGCTTTACCCTCACGGATAACGCGATTGAGATAATGGCGGGTACCAAGGTGAATGTTCAGTTGGGCATCAACATTCTGTGCGATGACCAGCACACTACCAAGCATAAGAAAGCCTACAACGTCAAGCTGGCGTCCGGCGCGCTGCCGGAGGGGCTGGCCATTGACGCAAGCGGCAACATCACCGGCACCACCACGGCGGAAGGCACCTATACCTTTAAGCTCTATGCCGATAACGGTGAAGAAAAGAATTATAATAAGAGCGTTGAATGGGGCTTAGGCCCGATTACGCTGACGGTGATTCCGCACGTGCACGATTACATCATTGACGAGAGCACGAATACGGCGACCTGCAGCAAGGGCGGCACGGTGAAAGCCGTCTGTAAGCACGCTGCGTACTGCGGCGGAACGACGGTTTCTCTCCCGACGGAAGCCACCGGCGCACATATCTATGCCTCGGCAGTGAAGATTGACGGTACGTATCACAACGCCGTCTGCGCAGATTGCGGCGAAACGGTCAAGGAACAGCACACCTGGGTGACGGATGAAACCCAGAATGCCACGCTGAAGAAAAACGGTTACGTCCGTTTCATCTGCAGCGCGTGCGGCGCGGTCAAAGAGACGGCAATCTCCCGTCCCAAGACCTTTAAGCTGGCAAAAACGGCGTATGTCTACACCGGCAAAGCCATCAAGCCCGCCGTTACCGTTAAGGATGCTGCGGGTAAGGTGATTGACAAGGCAAACTATACCGTTACCTATTCCAACAATAAAAAGGTCGGTCTGGCAACCGTCAAGATTGTCTTTAAGGGCGATTACACCGGCACCAAGAAGCTGACCTTCAAGATTAATCCGAAGGCGACCTCTGTCTCCAAGCTGACCGCCGGCAAAAAGCAGCTGACCGTCACCTGGAAACGGCAAAAGGCGCAGACACCTTATTATCAGATTCAGTATTCTACCGATAAGAACTTCAAGAAGAACGTCAAAACCGTTAAAATCAAGAAGAACGCTACGGTAAAGAAAACCATCAAAAAGCTGAAATCCAACAAAACTTATTACGTCCGGGTGAGAACCTATAAGACGGTGAATAAGAAAACCTATTATTCCACCTGGTCAAAAGCCAAAAAGGTGAAGGTAAAATAAGGAGGTAATGTTATGAAAAAAATATTAGCCATTCTGCTGGCACTGGTGCTGATAATTGGTACGGTTGTACTGGTTGGCTGCTCCAAAAAGGGCGGCGACGAAGGTCAGACGAGCGCGGCAGGCGGCTCCGACACCAGCGAAAGCGCTGACACATCCGAAGCCGAAACCACCGAGGATGCTGTGGACGCAGCCGTTGTCCCCGCCGATTACCAGGAGATTACGTTTGACAATCCGTTTTACGGACTGAAATTCTCTGCGACGCTTCCTGCTTTTGAGGAGCTGGAGGATGTGGACCGCACCTCAGGCACGTCGGATTATTATCACCGGTATAAGCTCTATACCGACAAGGCGAATTATCACTATGCGACCGTGGATGTTCACGTCGGCGTGACCGATAAGAGCACCAAGGATTACGCGCTGAATAATTCCTCCTCGGAGAATACCGAAACGGAAATCGGCGGCGTTTATACGGTGAAGGAGGTCAAGACCTCTCCCAGCTCCGGCAAAGAGAACAATTACTATATCCTTGCCGATTATCTGGACGGCTATGCCGAGGCGCGTGTGACCGTCAGCTTCCTCAACGATTATATGACCGATGAGCAGTGGGAAGAGCTGACGACAGCATTTGAGAAGTATACCAAGTTCGAAATCGCTGCAGAAAACGGTATGACGACTGCGGACGGCAGACTGATGGATAACTCCAACACGATGGCGTTTGCCAATCCGTCCACGATTGCCGGTCAGTCGGTATCGCTGACGCAGAAGATCGGCAGCAGAAGCGAGCGCATTTACGGTGAATATGAGGTTGACGGCATCAAGTATGAAATCTATGCCCTCGGCGACACGACGGATTCCGTATTCAATGCCCGCAAGGAAAAGACGGATGAATATCCCGCTTTCACCTCCGGCGATTACACGATGTACTGCCATATCATCAACCGCTTCCCGGCAGTAGAGTGTGATATTTATACTGAAATTAACGGTATTTATTATAACTTCTATCTCTACAGCCATCCGAATCTTGATGTGGACGGCACGAAAGAATTTGCGGCAAATCCTGACAACACACAGCGCTTTGCCGATATGGTAAACGATTTATTAAGCGGTGCAATAATTGATGCAAGCAATTACATCAAATAAGCAATATATCCCAAAATTAATTTGTAAAGGAGTAGAATATTATGGGACTTATTAAAGCAGGTATCGGTGCGCTCGGCGGCACTATGGCTGATCAGTGGAAGGAATTCTTCTATTGTGACAGTCTTGACAAGGACGTATTGATGGTAAAGGGCGAGAAGAGAACCTCCTCCCGTTCCTCCAACACGAAGGGTAATGACAACATTATCACGAACGGTTCCGGTATTGCGGTTGCCGACGGTCAGTGCATGCTGATTGTGGAGCAGGGCAAGGTCGTTGAGGTTTGTGCAGAGCCGGGTGAATTCACTTATGATTCCTCGACCGAGCCGTCGATTTTCTCCGGCAACCTCGGCGAGAGCATTCTCGAAACCTTCAAGACCATCGGTAAGCGTTTCACCTACGGCGGCGATACCGGTAAGGATCAGAGAGTTTATTACATCAACACCAAGGAAATCATGGACAACAAGTTCGGCACCCCGTCCCCGATTCTGTTCCGTGTGGTTGACACCAAAATCGGTATGGATATGGAAACCGAAATCCGCTGCAACGGCGTATATTCCTACAAGATTTCCAATCCCATCACCTTCTATACGAAAATCGCTGCTAATGTAGAAAGCGAATTCAGAAGAGAAGAAATTGACGCACAGCTTAAGACGGAATTCGTTGACGCACTGTCACCGGCATTCGGCAAGCTGGCTGCCCTCGAGCTCAGACCGTCTATGATTCCTTCCCACACGAAGGAGCTGCGCGACGACTGCAACGAGGAATTAAAAGAGCTTTGGTACAACCAGAGAGGTATTGAAATCGTTTCCATCGCGATGAATCCTGTTACGATGAACGAGGAAGACGCTGCTTATCTCAAGAGATATCAGAGAGGCGCAGCCGTTGACCGTAATCCCGGCATGGGCGCTGCTGCTTTCATGGAGAGCGGTGCAGACGCGATGAAGGGCGCTGCCAACAATCCGAACGGCGCGATGAACGGCTTCTTCGGTATGGGCATGGCGATGAATACTGCCGGCATGGGCGGCGGTATGGGCAACCTGTTCGGCGCCATGGGCAACGGCAATTACAACAACGCTCCGCAGCAGGGCTATGCTACCCAGCAGCAGGCAGCTCCTCAGCAGCAGGCTCCGCAGCAGGGTTATGCGCAGCCTCAGCAGGCAGCACCGGCTCCTGCAGCTGCTCCGGCAGCAGGCGGTTGGACCTGTCAGTGCGGCGCTGTGAACCAGGGCAATTTCTGCACCCAGTGCGGTTCCCCGAAGCCGGCTCCGGCAGCTCCGGAAGCACCGGCAGCTCCGGCGGCTTGGTTCTGCGGCAACTGCGGCGCTAAGAACGAGGGCTTGTTCTGCACCCAGTGCGGTCAGCCGAAGCCCCAGATGTAATTCCGTTTGACGAACCGAATGATTGAAAGGAGTAAGATGATGGGAATTTTTGATAAAAAAGAATGCGCTATCTGCGGTAACAAGGTCGGTTTACTCGGCGCCAGAAAGGTAGAGGACGGCACCATTTGCTCCGACTGTACCAAGAAGTTATCTCCGTTCTTCAGTGAGAGAAAGCGCTCCACCGTTGCCGACATTCAGCAGCAGCTGGCTTACAGAGAGCAAAACAAGCAGAATCTGGCGCGCTTTAACGCCTCCAGAACGCTCGGCACGGGCAGCACAAAGGTCATCGTTGACGATACACAGAGAAAGTTTGTTGTCAGCAAAAAATCCGATTTCAGAGCAGAGAACGCCGATATTATCGACATTTCTCAGGTTACCAACGTACGCTATGAGGTGAAGGAAAACCGCACCGAGCAGTATATGAAGGACGCCAACGGCAACAACCGCTCCTATACGCCTCCGCGTTATGACTACGATTATGATTTCAAAATCTTTATCGACGTCAATCATCCGTATTTCAGCGAGATTTCCTTTGACCTCTCCAGCGGCAAGATTGACAGCCGTTATACCGAGGAATACAGACGTATGGAGCAGATTGCCAACGAAATCGTCACGGCACTCGGCGGCAGCCCGATGGCTGGCGGTATGGGCTATCAGCAGCCGATGGGCGGCATGGGATACCAGCAGCCGATGGGCGGCACCTATCAGCCGATGAATCAGGGTTACCAGCAGCCGATGCAGGGTGGCTATCAGCAACCGATGCAGGGCGGCTATCAGCAGCCGATGCAGGGCGGTTATCAGCAGCCGATGCAGGGCGGCTATCAGCAGCCGGTGCAGGGTGGTTATCAGCAGCCGGTGCAGACCGGTTATCAGCAGCAGCCGATGAATCAGGGCTATCAGCAGGCACCGGCACAGGGTCTGCAGTGGTTCTGCCCGAGCTGCGGCGCGGCGAATACCACCCCGTTCTGCCAGAATTGCGGCACCCCGAGAGCATAAATGAACAACCTTTGAAATGAGGAAAACATATGTCAGATTTACTGGATTATAAATGCCCTGCGTGTAACGGTGCTCTGGAGTTTGACACCAAAACGCAGAAGATGCTGTGTCCGTTCTGCGGCTCCACTTATGAGATGAGTGAGCTGGCGCAGAAGGATACGGTGCTGGATACGCAGCAGCCGGATTTCGGCAATGCGGCGCAGGCGCAGCAGGGTGATCAGTTTAACTGGAACGGCGAAGCCGGTCAGGACTGGGGCGGCGAGGACGCAAATATGTCCGTCTACAGCTGTAAGTTCTGCGGCGGTGAAATCGTCGGCGACGCGAATACCGTTGCCACCGCCTGTCCGTACTGCGGCAACCCCGTGGTGATGAGCGGCAGGCTATCCGGTATGCTCAAGCCGGATTTCGTGATTCCGTTTAAGCTGGACAAGAGAGCGGCGAAGGATAAGCTGAAATCCTATGTGGCTTCCAAGAAGTTTGCGCCCAACAGCTTTAAGAGCGAAAACAAGCTCGATGAAATCAAGGGAATCTATGTGCCGTTCTGGCTGTTTGATTCCAATATCAACGCCTCGGTTTCGTACGAGGGTACGCGCGTGCGCACCTGGAGCGACAGAAATTACGAATATACCGAGACGAGCTATTACGATATTTTCCGTCAGGGCAATATGGCGTTTGCCAATATTCCCGTGGACGGCTCTACCAATATGCCCGATGATTTGATGGAAAGCATTGAGCCGTATGATTTTAATGATGCGGTTTCCTTCCAGACGGCGTATCTGGCGGGTTATCTGGCGGATAAATACGATGTGGATATGCAGGCGTCCATTCCGAGAGCGAATGAGCGCATCAAGAGCAGTGCGGAGGAGACGCTGCGCGGTACGGTGGACGGCTTTGCCAGTGTTACCACCAAGTACAGCAGCGTGCAGCTTTTGAACGGCGTTTCCAAGTATGCGCTGTATCCCGTATGGCTGCTGAACACCACCTATAAGGGCGAAAAATACACCTTTGCGATGAACGGTCAGACCGGCAAATTCATCGGTAATCTGCCGGTGGATAAGGGCAAGCTCGCGCGCCTGTTTGCAGGCGTTGCCGCGGGCGTTACGGCGGCGGTGTATGTAGTCGGCAGCTTGCTGCTGGGATTATTCTAAGGGGGTGCCGAGATGAAAAAGAAAATTTTATCCTTTATGGCAGCCCTTGTTCTGCTTCTCAGTATGACGATTCCGGCTTTCGCAGCAGAAAGCTGGTACGGCAGATACGGCCAGGCAGGGTATAACGAAACAC
>CALGGQ010000071.1 GCA_937915775.1 uncultured Clostridia bacterium
GTTCTGTATGAGTTTTCAACTTTTATTACTGTTGCACTTGATAGTATAATTCACCTGCAATGAAAAACCGCAGCACATTCTGTGCTGCGGTCATTTTTTTGTTTAGTCCTGCGGGTGATTCTCCGCCAGATATGCCTGAATCTGAGCGAGAACCGCATCGCTGTCGATGCCGTGCACCATGCACGCTTCCTCCAGGCTCTCGCCGATGGAGGCGGGGCAGCCCACGCAGTGCATACCGCTCTGCATCAGAATCATCGCAATGCCTCTGTCATAATTCAGCATTTCGCCCATCGTGGTGTTCTTCGTAATTTCCATTTATCTATCATCCTTTCGTTAACTTTTTTCATTGAATACCATTCATATTCTTTTGGTATGTTATCACATTCATTATTTTATGTCAAGCGTACTTTTTTATCATAATCCGATTGAAAAAAAGAAAAAGACGTGTTATGATAGAGTTTGTGAAAAATGGCGGAGGACAGACAGATGTATAAAATCGGCTTTGATAATGACAAATACAAAACCATGCAATCCGAGCGTATTCGCGAGAGAATCAGCGAATTCGGCGGCAAGCTGTATCTGGAATTCGGCGGCAAGCTGTTTGACGATTATCACGCTTCCCGTGTGCTGCCGGGCTTTCAGCCGGACAGCAAGCTGCAGATGCTGCTGCAGCTCAAGGAGGATGCGGAAATCGTTGTTGTCGTCAGCGCAGAGGACGTGAAACGCGCCAAGCTCAGAGGCGACCTTGGCATTACCTACGATGAGGACGCCATCAGGCTCATTCATGAATTCACCGAAATTGGGCTGA
This sequence comes from uncultured Clostridia bacterium, assembly GCA_937915775.1. Taxonomy (GTDB): domain Bacteria; phylum Bacillota; class Clostridia; order Oscillospirales; family Acutalibacteraceae; genus Eubacterium_R. The sequence goes on from CALGGQ010000071.1 coordinate 809, forward strand.
TGGTCGGCAGCGTTGTGCTGACAAAATACACCCCCGGCGACCGCGTGACTGACTTTGAGGAACGCCTGAAGGCAATGGGCTATCCCGTTTACCACCACTATGTGATTGACGGTTATCCCGCCAACATTGCCAAAATCGTTTCGGACGAGGGCTACGGCAAAAACGATTACATCGCCACCACCCGCAAGCTGGTGGTTGTTACCGCACCGGGCCCCGGCAGCGGCAAGATGGCAACCTGTCTTTCCCAGCTTTACCACGAAAATAAGCGCGGCATCAAAGCCGGCTATGCCAAGTTTGAAACGTTCCCCATCTGGAACATTCCGCTCAAGCACCCTGTCAATATTGCCTATGAAGCGGCAACCGCTGACCTCAACGACGTCAATATGATTGACCCGTGGCACCTGGAGGCGTACGGCAAAACCACCGTCAACTACAACCGCGACGTTGAGGTGTTCCCTGTTCTCAAGGCGATGTTTGACAAAATTTACGGCGAATGCCCGTACAAATCGCCGACGGATATGGGCGTGAACATGGTCGGCAACTGCATCATTGATGACGCGGCGTGCCGTGAGGCGTCCGACCAGGAGATTATCCGCCGTTACTTCACGGCGCTGTGCGCGGCGCTGCGCAACCCGAAGAAGAATGAGGAAGTCTTTAAAATCGAGCTGCTGATGAACCAGGCGGGCATCACCGTTGAGGACAGAGCCACCGTTCCCGCTGCCCGCGATAAGGAGAAGCTCACCGGCGGCGCGGCTGCCGCAATTGAGCTCAACGACGGCGCCGTTATCACCGGCAAGACCTCCGATTTGCTCGGCTGCTCCTCGGCGATGCTGCTCAACGCGCTCAAGCACCTTGCCGGCATTGACGACAACACGCTGTTAATCAATCCCGACGTTATCAAGCCGGTGCAGCAGCTGAAGGTGAATTACCTCGGCAACCGCAATCCGCGCCTGCACACCGATGAAACGCTGCTGGCGCTCTCGATTTCCGCTGTGACAGATGAAAATGCGGCAGCGGCGCTGGCTCAGCTCAAAAACCTGAAGAACACCGAAATGCATTCCACGGTGATGCTCGCGGATGTTGACGCCGTTACGCTGAAAAAGCTCGGTGTGCGCGTCACCTCGGACGCCAAGAGATAATCAATAGGATAAAAATAACACTCGGAGATGCGATTTGCTAATCGCGTCTCCTTTTGTTTTGGCGAAAATTGTAAATAATTCAAAAATTCGCAAAAAAAGTATTGACAAATCAGCAAAAGGGATATAATATAGCAATAGAGTTAGCACTCTTGCATTGAGAGTGCTAAATTCAAAAAGCAAAGGAGGGGAACAGGATGATCGGTGAACGGCGTTCCGCCATTCTCAAACGGATTATTGATTACTATATCAGAACCGGCGAACCGCTCGGCTCCAAAACACTGTGCGAAATGCTCCCCTACTCGATCAGTTCGGCAACCATTCGTAACGAGATGGCATTTCTGACCGGACTCGGCTTTCTTGAACAGCGCCACACCAGCGGCGGCAGAGTGCCGACGAAGTCGGCTTACCGCTACTACGTGGATAACCTGCTCGAAAACAATGAGCTGAACCTTTATGAAAAAGAGCAGATTAACGAGCTGCTCAGCGTCAATGCTTCCGACCCGGAGCGACTGCTTGCGGACGCGGCAAGGCTGCTCTCGGAGCTGACGGGCTGCGCCGCCTTTTACAGCAC